>JAQXSU010000324.1 GCA_029219125.1 Bacillota bacterium | reverse complement strand
CAACTGTAATACACCGAAAAAATCCATTTTCTTTTCTTTCTCCTTTTTTATCGTTTACAATTCTATTCTAACGTGAAGTATAGTGAAAGAAAAGTTAAATGTATGTAAAATCGAAAAGGCGGGCAATGCCGCCTTTTCTGTATTAGATATTTCGTTTTGATTATTCGTAGGCATTCTCCAGAATTTCAATCACATCTTTTTCTGTGATCTTGCACGGATTTACAGCCAGCAGTCTGTAGTTCATCACGTCCCTGGCAATATCACCAAACATGCCTCTGCAGACACCGACTTCCTTCAGTGTCATAGGGATCCGCAGGTCCTGTACCAGACGGAAGACTGCATCCACTGCTGCATCGGCTGCTTCACGAAGTGACAGGCCTTCTACATTTTCTCCCAGAGCCACTGCAATATTTTTGAATTTTTCCAGATTGCCGACCACATTTCTTTCCATGCAGTACGGAAGCAGCAGTGCGTTTGCTGTGCCATGGGCCACATGAGCGAAGGCACCTATGGTCTGAGCGATACCGTGAACCACGCCCAGTCCGCCGTTCATAAAGGCTGCACCGGCAATGGTGCTGGCAATGGCCATATTGCATCTGGCTTCCAGATTGCTTCCTGCAGAAACTGCTGTACGGAGATTCTTTCCAATCATCTCGATGGCCTGCAGTGCACACATGTCACTGATTGGACTTGCATTCAGCGAAACATATGCTTCAATAGCATGAGTCAATGCATCCATTCCCGTTGTAGCGGTGATAAACGGCGGCATACCCAGCTGCAGAGACGGATCGACGAATACCATCTTCGGAATGAGGTAATCGCTGGTGATGGAAACCTTCGTACGCTCCTGCTCATTGGAAATGACGGATGCGGCGGTCAGTTCACTTCCGGTGCCGGCTGTTGTCGGAACGGCAACCAGCGGCATAATCGGTGCAGAAACGGTTTTCGTACCGCCGAAGAGATAATCCCGGCAGGAACCCTCATGAGTCTGAAGCAGACACATTGCCTTGGCTGTATCAATGGGACTTCCGCCGCCCACTGCGATCACCACATCTGCACCGCTCTCACGGAGAACCTCTGCTGCCTGATCCACGACTTCTACCGTAGGTTCCGGAATCAGTTCATCGTAGATCACATATTCCATGTCTCCTGCCTGCAGACCTTCTTCTATTTTCGCAATGATGCCGGCATTTACTATGCCTTTATCTGTGGCAACGAATGCTTTCTGATATCCCATTTCATCTTTCAGTACACTTCCGATGTTCTGTGTGGAACCGACGCCGAAACGGATTTTCGTCGGCATTCTGAATATAAAGTCCTTCATAATCTGTTCTCTCTTTCTTACTTTTCTATGGCAGCCTTCTTACGGGCATATCATACCGCATATATCATTAGCAATAAGCATGCCAAAGAAAAAGCAGAGCATATGCCCTGCTTTTCAGCCAATTATCGAATATTTCGTCTTCTTTTCGTATGCCGTTTCGCATATTCAATGCAGAAATACATCGATTTTTCCCTATTTTTCTTCTTCAATGTCAGTAAAGCCACGGCCTTCGCCCCATACCGTGTTCACCTGCATTACCGTTACAAATGCAGACGGATCCACATCGATGAGATATTTCTTGATGACCATGCTTTCCCGCGGTGAACAGAGAATGATCAGCTGTTTTCTGTGCTGTCCGGTGTATTCCCCGACGATATCGTAGCTGGAAACCCCGCGGTGGATTTCCGACATGATGTATTTCGCTACGTCTTCGCTCCTGGATGTGATGATCTGCATCTGAACGATCTTCGTCTCGAAGCCGTACATGATGAAGTCCACCATCTTCGATCCGATGAACTGGGTCACCAGGGCATAAAGGGCGATATTCCTTCCGAAAATAAAGGCCGAGAGCACGATGATCACACTGTCAAGCACCAGCAGAATCCGGCTGATATCCACATGAGGCAGCAGTTTCTTCTTGATGATTTTGGCTACCGACTCGGTGCCGCAGAAAGAGTATCCCCTCCAGAACACCAGCCCGTTGCACACACCGGCAAACACACCGCAGAAGATGGCTGCCAGGATCACGTCCTTTTCCTCCAGCAGCTGGAAGTCCAACTGTTCGAAAACAACCAGGATCGCCGGATACAGGATTGTCACCACCAGGACTTTTCTTGCTTCCCGCATCCCGAGAAGTGCAATGACTACGAACCAGATGACGATGGCCAGCGCATAATACAGAATCGAAAAATCGATATCCACAAAGTTCTGCAGGATACGCACAATACCGGTAAGCCCGCCGCTGGTTAGGCCATTGGGGATCATCACCGCTGTGGTTGAGAATGCGCCTACGCTGCAGGCAATGACCAGAAAGAACAGATCTGCAGCGGTTCTGTAAATCTTTTTCTTCTTTTCCATGTCACAATTCCCCCTCATCCCTTCGCAAAATCCGTCGATACCGGTTTCCAAACACATCGGTGGCCGCAATGCTGATTGCAGCATGTTCTCCGTCAGTCACCGCATCCACCGGGATCATCAGACTGGTTTCCATCTGTCCCTTTTTATCCCGCAGGAACTTTTGGGAAGGGCGATGCACATTTCCATCGAATGTCAGATCCAGACTCCAGCTGTCCAGCAGCCGCAGAGGATCTTTTTCCCGCAGGGATTTCACCGTCATGGTTCCATCCTCGGTCTTCCAGTCATCTTCCATCATGCGGGCCGCGGGACGGTAATCCGCCAGCGTCAGATGATATTCCTCTCCTGCTCTGCTGCACTGTACATCCAGGAAACCCTCCGGTACACAGGATGAAAACAGAACCTCTGCAGGCAGATTTCCTTCTGACCACACCCGCTTCAGCGTGCCCTCAGCTGCAAGTCTTCCGGAATCGCAGCAGATCCACCGCCGGTTCATCCTCTGTGCTGCTGCTGCCAGGGTGCCGGAGCCGCAGAAAAAGTCTGCACAGAGATCCCCTTCTCTGGTGCTGCAGGAAAGAATCCGCTCCAGCAGTGCCTCCGGTTTCTGGGTTGCATAGCCGGTTCTCTCAGAAGAAGTCCGTCCAACCATATCGATCTGCCATACATCTTTCATATTTACCATGGTATACCAGCCGGTCTCATCCTGAAACTCCTCGACACCCTTGAAACGGTATGGCTTCAGTCCGCGGTTATAGGATTTTTCTTTCAGCGGATGAAAATAATAGCGGGCCGTCTTGCTGTATACCAGGATTGTATCATGCTTCCGCGAGAAATGCTTTTTCCCGGAGCCGCCGGATTTATAGGTCCAGATAATCTCGTTAAGAAACCGTTCTGCACCGAAGATCTCATCCATGAGGATACGGGCATAATGAGAAGCGTGCCAGTCCATGTGAACCCACACGGTTCCTTCATCGGACAGCAGATCCCGGATCAGAAGCAGACGAGCCGTCAGCATGACCAGATACTGCTCCAGACCCTTTTCCCAGACATCTTCATACGCAGGATGCTTCAGCGATAAAGCCTTTCCGTCCTCACCGGCTCCTTCCAGCCGGATCACGGCATCATAGCTGGACTTACTGAAAAAAGGCGGATCAATATACACCATCTGTATCTGTCCCGCCATGTTTTCATCCTGAAGAAGGGCCTTCATAAAGGCCCCGTTGTCTCCCAGTGCAAGACGGTTCTTCCATCCACCGGAACTGCTTCCCTTCGTCAGCAGTTCCTCCGCCGGGAAGAATCGCCCTGGTTCCATGCTTTCATATTCTCTTTTGCCTGCCTCCAGTATTTCAGGAAACGCTTTCATCAGGCTCATATGGTTTCCCTCCCGTTACTGCTACTCAAAATATAGACAAAAGTGTCCATATCGAGATTATTACCGCTTCATCCTGTGTGCTTTGGAGAAGGCATGCCTTTCTCTACTCGCAGGTTCTATGCACAGTCCACAGTCGTAAATTCCCGACTAGCCATCGGTACATGTGTATGTTTGCTTTTAAGCTGCAATCTCATACACTTTCGCATCTCTCAGATTCAGTGCCGCATTCAGATCTCTGTCAATGACTGCTCCGCAGTGCGGGCAGCGGAAGATTCGATCTGATAGTTTCAGATCTGTTTTCAGATTTCCGCAGCGATGGCACCTCTTGCTTGACGGATACCATGTATCTACAATTCTCAGTTCGATTCCGTTTTCTTTACATTTCGCATTGAGCTTCG
>JAQXSU010000323.1 GCA_029219125.1 Bacillota bacterium | reverse complement strand
CGGAGAAGGAATCCTGGGGCTGGAAGCAGCGTGTGCTTCTCTGACGGAGCCCGGTGACCGGGTGCTGGTCATCGATAACGGTGTATTCGGTAAAGGGTTCGCGGACTTCGTGAAGATATACGGCGGGGAACCGGTTTCCTTCGTTTCCGATTACCATCGTCCTGTGAAAGTGGAGGAGCTGGAATCGTTTCTGGAAAAAGACAACAATTTCAAATATGCCACCGTGGTCCATCTGGATACACCGAGCGGCGTCATCAATGACGTGGAAGAAATCAGCAAACTGCTGGATCGTTACGGCATTATGACCGTGGCGGATTCTGTGGCAGGCCTGTTCGGAGAGAAGCTGGATCTTTCCAACAGTAAAATCGACATTCTCTGCGGCGGTTCACAGAAAGCCCTTTCCTGTCCACCGGGACTGACCATGCTCTGGGTCAGCGGCAGAGCCTTTGCAGCCATGGAAAACAGAAAGACTCCGATTGCCGCATTTTATGCAAACATCCTCAACTTTAAGGATTACTACGAAAATCAGTGGTTCCCGTATACCATGCCAATCAGCGATATCTACGGACTGCGGGCTGCCCTGGATAACTATTTCGAAATGCAGGATACCATTTATGATCGTCATGCCAGGATCGCAGCCGCAACACGGGCCGCACTGCAGGAAGGCGTACTGAAGCTGTATCTGGAAGACGGATTTTCCAATAACGCCACAGCCATCATGGTACCGGAAGGCATTACGGATCACGACATTCTGGACGGCATGCTGAAAGATTATAACATCATGATCTCCGGCTGTTTCGATGTGCTGGCGGGTATCGTGGTCCGCATCGGACATATGGGGGAAAATGCCTATGAAGACAAGGTGGAGGCGACGCTGAAAGCGCTGCAGGGCACGCTGGAAAAGAAAGGAATCGCTGTAAAATGCGATATGGCCGACGCCTTCCGAAACAACCTGTAGATATAATCTGCAGAAGCCACCTGTAAGCAGGAAATCAGACTGTCCCGCAGTGCAAACGGGACAGTTTTTTCATATTGTCTATATTCAAATGTCGGAAGTTGTGCTATAGTGACAGTTACGCATAATTTTCGAAAAGAGGCGAATGCATAGAAATGGAAAACAGAAACTTTCTCGGAACAGAACCTGTGGGAAAGCTGTTCCGGAAACTGGCCATGCCTGCAGTGGTGGCACAGATCATCAATCTTTTATATAACATGGTAGACCGAATCTACATTGGGCATTATGATCCCACCGGCCTGGCGCTGACCGGTCTGGGCGTCTGTATGCCGGTAATCATGACCGTCTCGGCCTTCGCAGGTCTGATCGGCATGGGCGGTGCGCCGCGGGCCTCCATTCTTATGGGAAAACGGGAACAGGACAACGCCGAAAAGACACTGGGCAACTGCTTCACCATGCTGCTGGTCATGAGTGCAGTGCTGACTGCTGCCCTGGCGCTCTTCGGTGAAAACCTGCTGCTTGCCTTCGGTGCCAGCGAAAGCACCATCGGACCGGCGCTCCAGTATATGAATATCTATCTGCTGGGTACCGTCTTCGTACAGATTGCGCTGGGCATGAACGCATTCATTTCGGCCCAGGGATTTACGAAAATCAGCATGCTGTCGGTGGTCATCGGTGCGGTGATCAACATTATCCTGGATCCGATCTTCATCTTCCTGCTGGATCTGGGAGTTCGGGGCGCAGCCATTGCAACGGTTCTGGCACAGGGTGTATCGGCAGTCTGGATCCTGACCTTCCTGTCCGGGAAGAAGACCACACTGCGAATTCAGAAGAACAACCTTCGTCCCAGTGCCAAAATCCTGCTCCCTTGTCTGGCGCTGGGGGCTTCGCCGTTTATCATGCAGTTTACGGAAAGCATTCTCTCCGTCTGCTTCAATACCTCGCTGCTGAAATACGGCGGGGATATCGCAGTGGGAAGCATGACGGTGCTTTCCACCCTGATGCAGTTCTGCATGCTTCCTCTGGCAGGTCTCTGTCAGGGCGCACAGCCCATCACCAGCTTTAACTACGGTGCAGGAAACGCAGAGCGGGTGCGGACTTCTTTCCGGATGTTGCTTCGTACATGCATCATTTATTCCGTCACGATCTGGGCCATAACCATGCTGTTTCCTGAGGCGTTCGTCCGCCTGTTCAACAGCGGAAATCCGGAGCTGATCGCCTATGCGGCACGCTCCCTGCGGGTCTATGGCGCGCTGCTGTTCCTTATGGGAATACAGACGGCCTGCCAGCAGACCTTCGTAGCCATCGGCAATGCGAAGACATCCTTCTTCCTGGCCTGCCTGCGGAAGATTCTGCTGTTGATCCCGCTGATCTACATTCTTCCGCTGTTCTTCGAGGATAAGGCTTTCGCCGTTTTTCTGGCAGAGCCGGCTGCAGATTTGCTGGCCGTCTCCACCACTGTATTTCTCTTCGCAAAACAGTTCCGCCAGGCCATGTCGGAGATGCAGGGAAAATTTGACTCCAAGGAGGTTATGGAATGATCTTATACTTTACCGGTACCGGAAACAGTCAGTATGCGGCAGAAGCCATCGGCAGCGCACTGGGGGAAGAACCGGTGTCCATCAACGAATATCTGAAAAAAGATGAGTATCCGGAGCTTACCTCCGAATCTCC
>JAQXSU010000322.1 GCA_029219125.1 Bacillota bacterium | reverse complement strand
CCGGTGATCACCAAGGATAACGTAACCATGGAAATCGACACCGTGGTATACTTCCAGATCACCGATCCAAAGCTGTATACCTATGGCGTGGAAAGTCCGATGGATGCCATCGAGAATCTGACCGCCACCACCTTAAGAAATATCATCGGTGAACTGGAACTGGACGAGTCCCTCACCAGCCGTGAGCATATCAATACCAAGATCCGCATGGTTCTGGACGAAGCCACCGACCCGTGGGGCATCAAGATCAACCGTGTGGAAGTAAAGAACATCACCCCGCCGCGTGACATTCAGGTTGCCATGGAAAAGCAGATGCGTGCAGAACGTGAACGGCGTGAAGCCATCCTGATTGCAGAGGGTGAAAAGAAGTCCAAGGTTCTGATCGCAGAAGGTCAGAAGGAAGCCGCCATCCTGCAGGCAGAAGCTGATAAGCAGGCAGCCATCCTGGCAGCGGAAGCCACCAAGCAGAAAGCCATCAAGGAAGCCGAAGGTCAGTCCGAAGCCATCCTGATGATCAATAAGGCTACTGCTGACGGTCTGAAGATGATCAAGGAAGCCGGTGCGGATGAAGCCGTCATCAAGCTGAAGAGTCTGGAAGCCTTCCAGAAGGCGGCCGACGGACAGTCCACCAAGATTATCATCCCGTCCGAAATTCAGGGCCTGGCCGGCTTGGCTACGTCAGTGAAGGAACTGGTGAAGGAATAGAACATAAGCCGTGTGTCCCAATGGGCATGCGGCTTTTTCTTATCACTCTCCCCTTGCGTCGTCTGCTTTATTATAGTAAAATATAGGAAAGTATGCCCTGCCGAAAGGCAGCGGCTTTCACAGGAGGCTGTTATATGTCGAAAGAAAAAGTAATGCCTGCAGGCCTGCCCTTCGCATCTGCCGGTGCTGTATGGTTTGTTCTGGCACTGATCCTGCCGGTATATAAAGTCTGGGCGCTGATTGTCTGCATCATCGCAGCCGCCGCTGTGGTGATTTTGCTCAGCCGCAAGCGTGCTGCCCAGATTGCCAAGCTGCCGCCGGCACCGACTGTAAAAGTCCGGGCCGAGGAACTGGCAAAGAAGCTGGACGTCTGCAGAGACCAGCTCACCGAGCAGGCCGGAAGACTGAAGGATTCCTCTGTTGCAGCGACTGTACGGTCCCTGGCGAAAACCCTGGACCTGATTGCCGACGAAGTGGAGCGGGATCCGAAAGACAGAAACAAGGTCCGCAAGCTGGCCAATCATTATGCTGCCATGCTGACCGGTCTGACGGAAAAGTACATCCAGCTGGAGGCGCAGACCTCAGCTGTTTCCGAAGGCGAAAACATCAGCGGCGCCATGACCCAGATCCGGGAAGGTCTTTCCGGCGCGGATGAGGCACTGAAAAAGCTGCTGGATGATCTGTTCAGCGACGATGCCATGGAGGTGTCCGCAGATATTACCGTATTAGAACAACTGTTGAAAACCGAAGGGTCCGAAAACAAGATGGACTTCTCCGGACTGGATATGTAGTCCGGACATTCCGTCCGGATCCAAGCGATATAAAGGAGGAAAACGAAAATGAGCGATGAATTAAAGATGGAAGTTCCTACCCTGACCCTGGGCGGTGAGCCTGAGGCAGAAGCTGCCGGAGCAGGTGCAGCAGCAGTTGCCCCGGCCCCTCTGAAAGAGATCGATATAGAAGATAAAATCGAACTGACCCCGGAGGAAAAGAAGGTGGTCGATGAATTCGTGCAGAAAATTGACCTGACCAACTCCACCCACATTCTTCAGTACGGTGCCGACGCCCAGCAGAAAATTGCGGATTTTTCCGATACTGCCCTGGAAAGCGTCCGGACCAAGGACCTGGGTTCCGTCGGCGACTCTCTGGCAAGTCTGGTTACCGAGCTGAAAGGCTTCAACGCCCTGGAAGAGAAGAAAGGCGGCCTGATGGGCCTGTTCCACAAGGCGGCAGACCCGATTGCCCAGCTGAAAGCCAAATATGACAAGGCCGAAGTGAATGTGGAAAAAGTCGTGGACATTCTGGAAGGCCACCAGGTGACCCTGACCCGCGATATCGCCGTGCTGGATGAACTGTTTAAGGCCAATACCACCAACTTCAAACAGCTGTCCATGTACATCGTGGCTGGAAAGAAGAAGCTGGAAGAAGCCTACAACGTGACCCTCCCGGCCATGCAGGCCAAGGCGAAGGAAACCGGCGCTACCGAAGATGCCCAGGCTGCCAATGATTTTGCGCAGATGTGCAACCGGTTCGAGAAAAAACTCCATGATCTGGACCTGACCCGCACCGTCTCTCTGCAGATGGCGCCGCAGATCCGCCTGGTACAGAATAACAATACCCTGATGGTGGAAAAGATTCAGACCACCCTGATCAATACCATCCCTCTGTGGAAGAGCCAGATGGTGCTGGCGCTGGGTCTGGCAAACAGCGAAGAAGCCGTCAAGGCACAGCAGGCAGTATCAGAAACCACCAACGAGCTCCTGCGTAAAAACGCGGAAGTCCTGAAGCAGACCACTATCAACGTGGCGAAGGAATCCGAACGGGGCGTCGTGGATATCGAAACCCTGAAGGAAACCAACCAGAAGCTGATCGAAACCATCGACGAAGTGATGACCATTCAGAAAGACGGCCGGGAAAAGAGAAAGGCTGCCGAAGTGGAACTGATGAAGATCGAAACCGATCTGAAAGACAAGCTGCTGGAGGTGCGCGCTTAAATGAAGCTTCTTGAAAACAAAGCCGTTTCCATCGTGCTCATGGTGGTGCTCATTGCGGCAGGCACCTGGCTCGGCGGCTGGAAAGGGCTCAGCAGCCTGTACAGCAAGGCGGAGGATGTTTTCTTCGTCGGGGAAGACGGCGACGGCATCTGCATCGAAAACGACCTGTCCGAACGGGCTGCTGCAGCAGGAAACATGGTGACCATCGCACGGAAATACCTGGGCGACAGCCAGGAGGTGAAGGCGCTTTCCGACGCTTCCTCTGCTCTGACAGCCACAGGCAAGAACCGGGATATCGCCGCCCGCCTTTCCGCCAACCAGACGCTGGACACTGCCATGACCGCTCTTTATCAGCGGCTGGAAACAGAAGACCTGTCCGGTCAGGACGAAACCTACCGTCAGCGGCTTTATGCTGACTTCAACTCACGAGGCGATACGATCAGTCATGACCCGTACAACCAGTACGCCCAGACGTATAACCAGACTTTGTCCGGCTTTCCGGCAAATCTTCTGGCTGCGCTGACACCGGTCCACGAGGCTGTGCTGTTCTACTGATTTAAGGCGAATGACTGCAGGGGGTTACGGATGATGAATTATTTCTCAAAATCTTTTCGCCCGGTGCTGTCTGTCTTTCTGGCGGCAGTACTGGTGCTGGCGTTTTCGTTTTTCGGGGCCGCAGCTGCCTTCGGCGCTGTGGTATCTCCTTCGTCCTCCTTTTATGCAACGGACGAAGCCGACGTGATTTCTCCCGATACGGAAGAATATATTGTACAAAAAAACGCAGAGCTGGAACAACTCTGCGGCGGTCAGATCGTGGTGGTGGCAGTGGACTTCCTCGACGGTCTGAATATCGAGGACTATGCCTTCAAGATTTTCAATGACTGGAACATCGGCGATGAGGACAAGGATAACGGGGTTCTGCTTCTGCTTGCCATCGGGGAAGAAGACTACTGGTGCATGCAGGGAAAAGGCCTGGAAAACGAACTGACCAGCGGTACCATCGATGCTATCCTGTGGGAACACCTGGAGCCGGACTTTGCCGTTGGAGACTATGACAGCGGCGTCCGCTCCGTTTTCGACGCGTTATA
>JAQXSU010000321.1 GCA_029219125.1 Bacillota bacterium | reverse complement strand
ATGTTGTCCTTGTCCATAACGATCATCAGCGCTTCCAGGCTGCGGGCACCCTGATCGGATCGCCACATCTGGGCCAGATCCACAGCTGCCCGCTTCAGATTGCCTCCGTGTTCTTCCATTTTTTTCTCAAACTTGTCTGTCAGCGCAAATGCATCCGCTACAGAACCTGCAAACCCGGTCAGCACGGTGTTTTTATAGATTTTTCTGACTTTTCTGGCCCCGTTCTTCATAATGGTGGATTCGCCCATGGTTACCTGTCCGTCACCGCCGATGGCGATATCATCCGGACCGCGTCTTACTGCGCAGATTGTGGTTGCATGAAATTGAATCATCTCAAATACCTCCCTTTTTTCGTTTGTTGCTTTTCCATATAGATATATGTGTTATTCCTTATAACCGCACTGGTCGTTGGAGCAGGCCAGCTGGCTTGATTTGGTCTTTCTTTCCAGCAGCAGGCTTCCGCACTGCGGACATTTCTGATTGGTCGGCTTGTACCAGAAGGCTTTTTTGCAGTCCGGATAATTGCTGCATCCATAGAATACCTTGCCGGATTTTCCCCGTTTCACCACGATATCACCGCCGCAGTCCGGGCATTTCACATCGATGGTTTTCACAATGGCTTTCGTATTTTTGCATTCCGGATAACCGGTGCAGGCAAGGAACTCGCCGAACCGGCCTGACTTGATTGCCATCGGCCTTCCGCAGAGCTCACAGACTTCATCGGTAATCTGGTCTTCGATCTGGACTTTCTCGATGGCTTCATCCGCCACCTTCAGTTCCTTCTCCAGTGTACCGTAAAAGTCCCGGATGATCTCCTTCCAGTCTAAATCCTTTACTTCCACATCGTCAAGCTTATCTTCCATTTCCGCGGTAAATCCTGTGTCAACGATTTCCTTGAAGTATTCCTCCATCATATCGGTTACCAGGAATCCCAGATCGGTAGGCAGCAGGGTCTTCTTCTGCCGAACTACATACTTTCTTTCCAGCAGGGTAGCGATGATCGGCGCATAGGTACTCGGCCTGCCGATATTCTTTTCTTCCAGATCCTTTACCAGGCTGGCTTCGGTAAATCTCGAAGGCGGTTCCGTAAACTTCTGCTCAGAAGTGATTTTCTGCGCCTTCAGCTTCTCTCCCTCTTCCAGCGGCGGAAGGAAAGAATCCTTGTCTTCATCCATGTTCGGGTTATAGACTTTCTGGAAGCCGTCGAAAAGCAGCTTGGAACCGCTGGCTTTCAGCAGGTAATCTCCGTTTCGGATTCCTACCTGCATGCTGTCGAATACGGCAGCTGTCATCTGGCTGGCCAGGAAACGGGTCCAGATGAGACGGTACAGACTGTACTGATCCTTGGTCAGTGAGTCCTTAATGGACTCCGGATCCAGGGAAATATTACTCGGGCGGATCGCCTCGTGGGCATCCTGAATATCCTTTTTCTTATTGGAGAACACATTATTACCGATATAGTTCTGCCCGAAGTTTTCCTGGATATAGGATCTGGCTGCTGCCTTTGCTTCATCAGAAATACGGACAGAGTCCGTACGGATATAGGTCACCAGACCTACGGTTCCATGTCCTTTGACTTCCACGCCTTCATACAGCTGCTGCGCCACCATCATGGATTTCTTCGTGGTAAATCCCAGCTTGGTGGAGGCATCCTGCTGCAGGCTGCTGGTGGTAAACGGTGCGAAAGGCTTTCTGCTCCGCTCTTTCTTCGTAATGGATTCCACCGTGAATTCTCCGGCTTTCAAATCTGCAATGACATTCTCTGCCTGCTGGCCGTTTTCCACCACCAGCTTCTTTCCTTTATATTCTGCCAGTCTGGCTGCAAATTTCTTTTCTTTCTGAAAAACCGCACCGATGTTCCAGTATTCCTTCGGTACGAAATCCTGGATCTGTTTTTCCCTGTCGCAGATGATCTTCAGCGCTGCAGACTGGACGCGGCCTGCCGACAGACCTCTGCGTATCTTTCTCCACAGCAGCGGGCTGATCTGATATCCGACCAGACGGTCCAGCACCCGTCTTGCCTGCTGTGCATCCACCAGCTTCAGGTCGATGGGCCGCGGATGCTTCACTGCATTTTTAATGGCATCCTTCGTGATTTCATGAAAGACGATGCGGCATGGCGTCTGCGGGTCAATCCCCAGAAGGTATGCCAGGTGCCAGGAAATGGCTTCTCCTTCCCGGTCCGGGTCAGTCGCCAGGTATATTTTGCCTGCCTGCTTCGCTTCTTTTTTCAGTTCTTTAATCAGATCGCCCTTTCCCCGGATGGCGATATACTGGGGTTCGAAATCATTCTCAATATCGATCCCCAACTTGCTTTTCGGCAGATCCCGCACGTGGCCCACAGATGCCACCACTTTATAGGATGAGCCCAGATATTTTCCAATGGTTTTCGCCTTGGACGGCGACTCCACGATTACCAGTGTTTTTTTCGCGGCTTTCGCCGTTTTCGTAGTTTTTGAAGTTTTCGCTGTTGCCATTCTTCCTCCTGAATATCCCTTTTCGGGTATTACGGCTCCAAAAAAAGGATTTTTCGGTCTTCTGAAGCCGTAAATGCTCTTATGAACAAATATAATACTGCCTTTTTCAAAATTTTGCAATAAAAATTTTTCCAAAGTTGACAGCCACGTACCCTTTCATCTCCAGAATCATGATGATACCGTTCATATCCACCGGGTTTACAGACAGATTCCGGCACAGGAATTCCAGCGTGACCTCTCCATGCTGTTCCAGAACCTGCAGGACTTTTCGTTCCGTCTCCGACAGGTCATTCCTGCTGCCTTCTTCGGCCACGGATACACCGCCCAGTTCCCGAACCAGATCCTCCACCACTACCAGAGGCATTGCTCCGTCTGCAATGAGCCGGTTGGTTCCCAGACTCCACGGACTGGTGATATTCCCCGGTACCGCATAGACCGGCTTCCCCATATCTGCAGCCAGCTCTGCAGTGATCAGCGCGCCGCTGCCGGTTCCCGCTTCCACGATGCAGACCGCTTCCGACAGACCGGCAATGATCCGGTTTCTCTGGGGAAACATATACGGCATGGGCCGGGTTCCCGGCGGATACTCTGAAAGAATCAGCCCTTCGTCTGCAAGACGCTCATACAGTTTTCGGTTATCGGCAGGATAACATACATCCACACCGCAGCCCAGCACTGCCACTGCATTTCCTCCGCTTCGGAGCACCCCCTGATGACCGAAATTGTCGATTCCTTTCGCCATACCGCTGACCACGGTAATCCCGGCCCTGCCCAGAGCACTGCCGATGGCCATGGCTGTCTTTTTCCCATATTCGCTGCATTTCCGTGAACCAGCCACTGCCGCCATCTTTGTGTCAAGCAGACCCGGATTTCCTATGCAGTAAATTTGTTTCACTTCAGGCACCACAGTCTTCAGTGCCTCTGGAAACAGTTTGTCTCCCTTTTTGATTTCTATGATTTTTTCTGCCATGTTATGCACCTCTTTCCTCGGTGCATGGCAGGAGATATCGAAACGCTGCTGCCAGATGGTAAAGAGAGATCTCCTCACAGCCTGCCATGTCGGCCGCTGTTCTCGCCACCCGGATCAGCTTCATATATTTTCGTGTGCTGAGGTGATACCGCTGGGCGGTTTCTTCCACAAATCTGGCTTCCTCAGCGCCAAGCCGGCAGAACTGCCGGATATGCCGCTCCTCCATCTGACTGTTCAGGCGGATGTCACTTCCTCGAAACCGCATCTCCTGCATCTCTCTCCCCAGCAGAACCTTTTCTTTCAGCAGCTTCGTGCTTCCCTCTTCCTCCGACCGGAGCGTCTTGAAATCCACGGGAAATACCGGTACCGTCATATCGATCCGGTCCGCTACCGGTCCCGACAGACGGCTTCGGTACTGATCCAGCTGGGTCTGTGTACAGGTGCATGGATGGTTCGGATCACCGTAGTAGCCGCAGCGGCATGGATTTGATGCCGCAACCAGCAGAAAACTGGCAGGAAACGTATAAAGCTGCCCTCCGCGAACCATGCGGATCTCTTCCTCTTCCATGGGTTTACGAAGTGCATCGATCTGTTTCCGGTCCATCTCCAGGAATTCGTCCAGAAACAGCACCCCATTATGTGCCAGAGATGCTTCTCCGGGATACGGCACGGTTCCTCCGCCCAAAAGACCTGCCCGGGTGGTTCTGTAATCTGCCATGCGAAACGGCCTGCGGGACACCATGGGCCGGCTTTCATTCAGCAGACCCGCCACAGAATAGATCATGGTGGTTTCCAGCTGTTCCGCTGCCGTCATCTCCGGAAGAATGCCCGGAATTCTCCTGGCAAGCATGGTCTTCCCGGAGCCCGGAGGTCCCATGAGCAGAATGCTGTGATTCCCGCATACCGCTGCGGCAATGGCCTCCTTCACCTGCCACTGCCCTCTTACATCGGCAAAATCCGGTATGCACTGCGCCTCGTTTTCCGTCGAGGATGACAGTTTCAAAGTTCTGTGCCGGAGTTCGTCCGCAGACGGTACAGGCTCCAGCCCGCAGACCATGTCCGCAGCCTCCCGCAGGTGGCTGACCGGTATGAGGCGGATCCGGCAGGCCTCTGCCGCCAGCATTGCTTCCCGGCAGTTCTCTTCCGGCAGGAAAATCTGCTGCAGCCTCGGCTGCTGACTTTCCGCCAGTGCTTTTACCATGGGCAATACGCCTTTCACCGGAGAAAGACTTCCGTCCAGGCGCAGCTCTCCCAGAAACCCGCTTGCCTCCAGTGTCTCCGCAGCATGCCGTCCGGTAAGAATACCGGCAGAGCGCAGAATTCCCATGGCCATGGCCAGATCATAATGGCTTCCCCGCTTGTGCAGATACGCCGGAACCAGATTGATGACGATGCGGCTTACGGGATAGTCGAATCCGCTGTTTCGGATGGCGCTTTTCACCCGCTGGCCGGCTTCCTTGATGGAGGTATCGCCCAGTCCCACCACATAAAAGCCCGGAAGTCCCCGTGTAATGTCGGCTTCCACAGTGACAGTCTTTCCTTCAATGCCGCTGAAGGAGGCGGTAAGGATCCTTGCTAACATGTCCCCACCTCCTGAAAGGTCAGCCCCGTCAGGTGACGAACGGATATTTCCACCACCTGGAATTCCATGCCGCGGCAGGATCTTCCGGTCTCTGAAAGATAGCAAACAGCAGTACGCCGTATCTTTCTCTGTTTTTCCGTCGTGACTGCCTCTGCCGGTTCACCGAAGCGGCTGTTCTGCCTGGTCTTCACCTCAACGAAAGTAAGGATCCCGTCTCTGCAGGCAATCAGGTCGATCTCTCCGTACCGGCAGCGATAATTCCGCATGAGGATCTCATATCCTTCCTCAGTCAGCAGTCCTGCTGCAAGATTCTCACCCAGCGTTCCCAGCGTTTGACAGCTGACACTGTTTTCGCGATTTGTCTCATGATTTGTTTTCATTTTTCTCTCCCTCCTGTGCTCCGATCATCCGCACAGCCGGGGCGAGCTATCCACTTCATACCTAAACTTACAGGTTTTAACAAGATTTGTCAATAGTAAACAGAAAAAAAGAGTGCGGCTTATATGGCAAGCTGCACTCTGCTTTCCTTTCCGTATTCATTTTCCCCGCATCCGGCGGACCAGACGGCGTGCAAGTTTCCGCAGCCGGTACAAAACCCGGTTTCTTACCCGGAATGCCGCAAGCTGCCAGGCCGGCCTTTCCACACCCAGAGCGAACCGCTCCACCGCCAGAGCCACACCTTCGTCTTCATTGGAAGGTGCCACAAAATCTGCCATGGCACGCACTTCCGGCTCCCCGTTTCCCATGGCGACGCCAAGACCGACCTCTGCCAGCATAGCCATATCGTTGGGGCTGTCTCCGCAGGCCATGGCTGACGAAAGATCCGTATTCAGGATCCTGCACAGTGCTGCCAGTCCCGAGGCCTTGCTGGTGGTAGCTCCGCCGATCTCCAGATTATGCGGTACCGATGAGGTCACTGTAATAGCAGGGATCTGCTCCAGAATCTCCTTCATTGCCGCCTTATCTTCGAACTGTTCAAAGTGAATATTGATATTCTCGATGGCCGAAATATGCTCTTCCAGAAAGTCATAAATCTGATCCACAGGCTGCCGGGTCCGCAGAATATAGCTGCGGCTCATGTAAGTCGAACCGTGATCCCGGATGTCTTCAAAAACCGGCCTGCCGATATATGCCTTGCCCCCGGTAAAGACTTCCACAGGAAAACGGCTGTTTTCCCGCAGCAGTCCTGCCACCTGCTTCAGCGGCTCGGGATCGATGCAGTTTTCGTAAATCACCTCTCCGCTCCGAAGGTCAGTGATCATGGCGCCGTTGGAGGTCACCACATATTCCAGCCCCCGGATGCGAAAAATATCTTTTGGCAGAGCGCACCAGGTGCGACCTGTGGCGATAACCACATGGATTCCTTTTTTTACCGCAGTTTCCAGCGCCCGCCGTGTCCGCGGCGTAATCCGTCCCCGCACCAGCGTCGTGCCGTCCAGATCCAGTGCGATCAGACTGATTTTTTCAGGTACCGGACGTTTTTTCATGCTTTGCTGCCCTCCCCGTTCTTTTCCTGACCGTGCTCCAGACATGCCAGAAATTCCTGATTATAGATGCGGATCTGCTTCATGGTGGCATGCCCGTCATGGCCCGGATAAACGGTATACTCATTGCTCCACCGGTCGATGACCTGGCGGCAGCTTCGAATCATGTCCGCAGGACTTCCGTCTTCCAGATCCGTACGCCCCAGATCTGTGTCGAAAATGGTATCCCCGCTGAACACCACATGACTCTTTTCCGACAGAATGCAGATGGAACCCGCTGTATGTCCCGGTGTGTGAAGAATCTGAAGTTCTTCTCCGGACAGATCAAGCCGGTCCCCGTCTTCCAGAAGACGGTCAACACTTCCTTTATATATGACCGCATCCACCGCATGCATCATCACAGGGCAGTCCAGCGCATCCGCTACCCGCGCCGCCGCACCCACATGGTCGTAATGATGATGGGTCAGAAGGATGCCCATGGGATGCAGCCCTTCCTTCTGTACATATTCGATAAACTTCTGCGGTTCGTAGCCCGGATCGATGATATAGCAGTCCGCACCGTCCCTGGTCCGGATCACATATCCGTTGCTTTCCAGGGTTCCGCCGATAAAACGCTTTATTTTCAAAATCTTTCCTCCCAACAGTTTCTGCTTGTTTCAGTATAGCACAGTGCGGGGCTTTCTGTACAGTACGAAATCCTCTTGCAAAATATGCTAAATATGTTACAATAGTTTGTTAGTATAGAGATGAAGAGGTGTCAATATGAAAATTGCCATTGTGGGTGCCGGAAAGCTGGGAATCAAAGTAGCAAATGCCCTGCTGGGCGGCGACCATTCCATAACCATCATCGATAAGAACGAGGACGTTCTGAACAAGGTTTCACAGCAGCTGGATGTACTGACTGTCTGCGGAAACGCCAAGCAGATCAGCCTGCTGAAGGAACATGAAATCGGAACCTTTGACTTCCTGCTGGCCGTAACCGGAAGCGACGAGAAAAACATCGTAATTGCAAGCTTTGCGAAGAAGCTGGGATGCAGTAAAGTCATCGCCCGCGTTCGCGACCCGGAACACATGAATCAGCTGGATTTCATCAAGGAAACCATGAACATTGACCACATCGTCAACCCGGACATGGCAATCACCAATGAAATCTATAAATATCTGGTTGAAAAATACACCCTGACCGGCGGCGTTTTCTCCACCGGAAAAGTGGCTCTGATACAGTTCGGCGTCAAACGGTATAAAAGTCTGGCCGGCCTGTCCATGATCGAAGTGAAAAGCGTACTTCCGAACATGCTGGTTGTAGCCATTTCCCGCAACGGAAAGATCATCATTCCTCACGGCAGCACCGTCATCGAACCGACAGACACCCTGTACCTGATCGGAGAGAAAACCCAGATCATGGAACTTCATAAAAAAGTCCACGAAAAGGGAAAATATACAAACCTGCAGAAGGTGATGATCGTCGGCGGCGGAAAGACCGGTTTTTATCTGGCGGCCAAGCTGGCGGAATTCGGCATTTCCGTAAAGGTTGTAGAGATCAACAAGGAGCGGTGCTATTATCTGTCCACTCATCTGGATAATGTGATGGTGCTCCACGGCGATGCAACCGACATGTCTCTGCTGGAAGAAGAGAACCTGGACGAGATGGATGCCTTCGTCACTGCTACCGGTTTTGACGAGGAAAATCTGCTTCTGGCCCTGAATGCCAAGCAGCGCGGCATCGAGGATGTCATTTCCAAGATCAGCCGGGAAGGTTACCGTGACCTGATTGAAAAGATGGGTATCGATATGGCGCTGAATCCGCTGAATATCACAGCCAGCACCATCCTTCGCTATATCCAGGGCAAGAAACGAGTCATCTCCTCCCTGCTGATCCAGGGTCAGGCGGAGATCATGGAAATCATAGCCGTCAATGAGATGAAGCTGGTAAACATCCCTCTGAAAGAGCTGGATCTGCCGGAGGGCGTACTGATTGCCGGCATTCACCGCGGACAGCAGGTCATCATTCCGGACGGCGAAACCAGAATTCTGGAAGACGACAAGGTCATCATTTTCTGTCTGCTTTCGGATATCGCAGAGCTGGAAAAACTGTTCCGCAAGAAGCGGCATTTCATATAACTTGCATTTAAGGAAGGAACCATTATGAGCAACAGAGTGCGGGATTTATTCCGGATTCAGGGCTATATTCTGCTGGTACTGGCAGCGTCCCTGACGATTCCCTGCATTATGGCATTTTACACCGGTGAGCAGGAAGCTGCCTCCGGCTTCAGCCTGACGCTCCTGTTCTGTATTGCGGCAGGTGGCATTATCGTGAAGTTTGTAAGCCCTTCTCCGGCCAGGATCAAGGCCAGAGACGGGTTTCTTGTTGTTTCGGCAAGCTGGCTGGTGGCTTCTGTAGTAGGTGCCATGCCATTCGTCATTTCCGGTGCCATTCCGTCTCCTGTGGATGCTTTTTTTGAATCCTGCTCCGGGTTCACCACCACCGGTGCATCGATTCTGTCTGATATCGAGTCCCTGCCGAAATCCATCCTGTTCTGGCGTTCCTTTGCCCACTGGCTGGGCGGCATGGGCATACTGGTCTTCGTTATGGCTCTGCTGCCGTCCCTGGGGATCAGCGGGCAGAATGTGGCCAATGCGGAAACACCTGGGCCGACGAAGGACAAGATCACAGCGAAATTTTCAGATACGGCCAAGGATCTGTATCTGATCTATATCGGCATGACCATCATCGAAACCCTTCTGCTGGTCTTCGGCGGACTCAGCTGGTATGATGCCCTGGTGCACACCTTCGGTACCGTGGGAACCGGCGGGTTTTCCTGCTATAACGACAGTGTCGGCCACTTCGGCAGTGCCTATGTGGAATGGGTCATCACCATTTTGATGTTCCTGTCCGTCGTGAACTTCAACCTGTATTACCTGACGGGAAAAGGCGGTCTTTCCTGTCTGTACCGGGATGAGGAATTCCGGTTTTATGCATCGGTTGTGGTCGGGTTCAGCACGGTGATCTTCCTGTGCCGCAGCTTATTCAGCGGATTCGCTGCCATCGGAGAGACACTGCGGGATACCGTATTTCAGGTTGTCTCCGTCCTTACTACTACCGGATACATGACCAATGACTTCGATACCTGGCCG
>JAQXSU010000320.1 GCA_029219125.1 Bacillota bacterium | reverse complement strand
TATGGATTTGGCCGATTTCTTACGGTTTTTGGAGGAAAACAGCAGATTTTTACGTGCTTTTTTGAAAAAAATTCCGTATATTGTTGCATTAGAATAGACTAACCCTAAAAGGCGGCCCAGCGCAACCCTTGAATCGGGTGTTCCGGCTGGCTGGCGCGGCTAACTGGCGGCTGGCTGGTGCGGCTAACTGGCGGCTGGCTGGCGCGGCTAACTGGCGGCTGGTTTGCGAGGGCGGCTGGCCGGTGCGGCCAACTGGCGCCTGGCTTGCCGCCCCGTCAGAAGCCTCCCTGTCGGAAAACGATGAGGCTTGCCACAGCCGTCAGAAGCCGCCTCCGCCAGAAGCCGCCCCGTCAGAAGCCTCCCTGTCGGAAAACGATGAGGCTTGCCACAGCCGCCAGAAGCCGCCCCGTCAGAAGCCGGTCAGGCTGGCGAGGAGGATGGCGGCAGCGGCGCAGAGGACGAGGATGCCCAGATACTTCCACATGAAGCGGACCCATCTGGACCAGTCGATCCGGGCTACTGCCAGGGAGCCCATCAGTGTGCCGGAGGTCGGCACGATCAGATTGGTAAATGCATCGCCCAGCTGGAAGGCCAGGACCGCGGTCTGCCTGCTGACACCCAGCAGGTCCGCCATGGGCGCCATGATGGGCATGGTCAGCGCCGCCTGTCCGGAACCGGAAACCACGAAGAAGTTAAAGACAGACTGGAACAGATACATGAGAACTGCCGCCGCCGCACCGGATAAGCCAAGAAAGGCGTTGGAAATCCCATGGAGGATGGTATTCAGCACCGTCGGTTCCGTCGGGGAGGAACCGCCCAGCACCAGCATGATACCCTGGGCCATGCCGACGATGATAGCAGCGCTGACCAGATCGGAAGCACCCTGCCGGAAGGAGGAAGCGATATCGTTGAACCGCATGCCGTTCAGCCGGAAGACCGCACCGATGACGCCGGAGACCAGACCCATGATGAAAAATTGTGTGGCGATTTCCGGGATGTAGTACCCGCTTTTCATCACGCCCCAGACAACCCAGACCATGCCGGCCAGAAGGGTCAGAAGCACCAGCACGTGCCCGATGCCGAAGCTGACCGCATCGTCCGACGATTTTTTCCGTTCCATATCCTCCCGAAAATAAGCATCCGAAGCATAAGATACAGAGAGAGAAGGGCGCTTGCGGATTTTGCTGGCATATAGTACGGTCATGGCGGCGCCCAGGGCCGTGAAGAAAATCCAGAGACCGATCCGGAATCCCGCACCGGAAAAAACCGGAACCCCGGCGATCCCCTGAGCGATGGCCACGGAAAACGGATTCATCCAGGATGTGCCGAAGCCGATCTGGGTGGCCACATAGGTGATCAGAACTGCAGTGACCCCGTCATAACCCATGGCGATGACGATGGGAACCAGAATCATCAGGAACGGCAGCGCCTCTTCCCCCATTCCGAATACCGCCCCGCCGAGAGAAAACAGGATGAACAGGACAGGGATCAGGTATTTTTCCTTTCCGTCGGTTTTGCGGATCATGTGCAGAATGCCGGCTTCCACGGCGCCGGTTCGCAGCACGATGCCAAAGGCCCCACCGATGACCAGAATGAAAGCGATGATGCCCACTGCGCTGCCCCATTTGTCACCGCTGACCATACCCTCAAACAGATAGTTGAACAGGCCCATGCGGCCGCCCGCCGCAAACAGGCCGATGCCCTGCTTCACCGGTCTGCCCGCATCATCTGTCACATACCGGAAGCTGCCCTCGCGGATTACAGTGCGGGTTTTCTCCACGCCATCCTCCAGATAGGTGATATCCTCCGTTTCGTAAATCCCCTGGGGGATCATGTAGGTGAGGACCGCCGCCAGACAGACCACGAAAAAAAATAATGATGTATGTGTCCGGAACCAGAATCCCCCGATTCAGTTTGTTCAGGGAGCCCAGCGCATTCCCGGTTTTGTTCTTACGCATAGCAAGTACCTCCTGTTTCGATTCGGTATTTATAGGTATTTACCGAAACGCCGGTTTTATTCTCATATTGCGGTGAAGCAGTTTTTTTATTATAATGAATACAGAAAGCTGAACCTGGCGGACAGAAACGGTAATTATTTTTACAGTAAAAGAAATTGTTTTGCCTGCGGCACTTCGGAACGCATGCCGGTGCGGGCGAACAGGCGGACGGACGGCGTAATTTCGGCGCAAAATCGGCTTCGGCGGCAGTTGTGCCGGGTGGCATGGATTTTGCGGTGTTATTTGACGACGGATTTTTGCGACAGGAACCATATGAAAAATCGTATGATAAAATAGAAAGCAGCAAATGATACAGGAGGAAAAATGATGGATGTGAAGAATCTGATGAAAACTTATCCGCAGCTTGAGGAAATGACCCGGGCGGAGGAGATCTACTGGACTAATCCGGATTCGGGATGCGAAAGAGAGTTGCCCTTCAGCATGAAAGACATCGACGATGCAGAAGCCAGACTTGCACGTTTTGCGCCGTATATAAAGAAGGCATTCCCGGAAACCGAAAAAACCGGAGGCATCATTGAGTCCCCGCTGACGGAAATTCCAAAAATGAAAGAAGCGCTGGAAAAAGAATGCGGGAAATTCGGCGGCCGGCTGTTCCTGAAGTGCGACAGCCATCTGGCGGTATCCGGCTCCATCAAAGCCCGGGGCGGCATTTACGAAGTACTGAAATTCGCCGAGAAGGTGGCCATGGATGCGGGAATGCTGACGCTGGAGGACGATTATTCCATTCTGACGGAGCAGAAGTATCAGGAACTGGTCAGCAAATATTCCGTAGCCGTGGGTTCCACAGGGAATCTGGGCATGTCCATCGGCATCATCAGCGCTAAGCTGGGATTCAAGGTGACGGTTCACATGTCTGC
>JAQXSU010000319.1 GCA_029219125.1 Bacillota bacterium | reverse complement strand
GACTATGTGTGCGTCAATGTGTATGATGACCAGGAGGAGGTTTCCGAAGACTTTAAGAAATACGGATTTCTGGCCATGCCGGTGGTGGACAAGGAGCACCGGCTGGTGGGAATTATTACCGTCGACGATATTCTGGAGGTTATCGAAGACGAGAATACCGAGGATATCGAGCGTATGGCAGGTATCATCGACCTGGAGCAGAGCGACCAGGAATATCTGGATAAGAGCGTATGGAAGCATGCGAAGAACCGGCTGCCGTGGCTTTTGTTCATGATGTGCATGGCCATGGTGACCGGCGCCATCATCAGCAGCTTCGAGGAGATGCTCAGTTCGGTTATCGTGCTGGTTTCCTATATGCCGATGCTCATGGGGACCGGCGGAAACACGGGTGCACAGGCATCCACGCTGATCATACGCGGTCTGTCGCTGGGCGAGGTGGATCTGAAGGATGCCGGCAAGGTCATCTGGAAGGAACTCCGCATCAGTTTGTGCGTGGGTCTGGCCCTCAGTGCTGTGAATTTTCTCAAAATCCTCTATATCGATCAGGAGCCGGTTACCATCGCGGCGACGGTGTGTCTGGCCATGATTTTTATCGTCATGTTTGCCAAGATGATCGGCGGCATGGTGCCGCTGCTGGCGGAAAAAGCGGGGGTGGACCCTGCGCTGATGGCCAACCCGGTGATCGCGTCTTCCACAGATATGATTTCCGTGCTGGTATATTTCCTCATGGCGAAGCTGATCCTGGGGCTGTAAATCTGGGATTGCAAATTTGGGACTGTAAATTTGGGACTGTAAATATGAAACAATGTATAATTTCGGCCGAACTGGTCCAGAATAGCATCAGAAAGCGAAAAAGGGAAATACATAAGGGCCACTGCGGACGTATCCTTCTGGTGGCCGGTTCGGAGGGCATGATGGGTGCGGCAGTCCTTTCCTGCAGGAGCGCGCTGCGAAGCGGCGGCGGTCTGGTGCAGCTGGCCGTTCCGAACGAGCTATTTCCTGTGGCCCAGGCGGCAGTTCCGGAAGCAACCTGCCGGCCGCGGAGCTTTTCAGCCGGAGACCTTGCCCGTTACGACGCCGTGGCAGCGGGCCCCGGCCTTGGTACTGACAGGGAAAGCGTCGAAACGGTTCGATGTCTTCTGGAATATTATGAAGGAAATCTGGTGCTGGACGCAGATGCGCTGAACATCATCGCAGAACCGGAAAACGGGCTGATGGATCTGGTGAGAAACCGAAAAGGAGAGACTATCATTACGCCCCATCCGGGGGAAGCGGGAAGACTGCTGCAGATGCCGGAAATCACCGGCGTGACAGACAGCGTCCGGCGGATGGATTTTGCAAAGAAGCTGGCGGAGAAAACCGGTGCGGTGGCTGTACTGAAAGGTGCGGATACCATTGTAGCCACTCCGGGCGGTGATTCATATACTAATACTACAGGAAACCCGGGAATGGCCACCGGCGGATCCGGCGACGTGCTGACGGGCATGATCGCAGGACTCTGGGGGCAGAAGCAGGCCTGTGAAGATGGGGGACTGCGGCGGATTGCTGCATGGGAAGCAGCGGTCTGCGGCGTGTTTCTTCACGGACTGGCGGGGGACCTGGCGGCGGAGGCGCTGGGCGAATACGGCATGATTGCCGGTGACATCGCCGAAAAAATACCTTTTGCCATCAGGCAGATCCTGGAGAGAAAACCGGAAGGCAGGGAACGATAAGTAAGAGATTACAGGGGAGTGTTGGACTTGATAGTAAAAAAGGGAGACCTGTATTTTGCTGATCTGAGTCCTGTTGTAGGTTCGGAACAAGGGGGAGTAAGACCTGTACTTGTGGTGCAGAATGATGTAGGAAACAAATACAGCCCGACCATTATCGTTGCGGCTGTCACATCACAGACATCCAAGGCGAAGCTGCCCACCCATGTAGAGCTTGCGGCCACACAGGGGGGACTCAGCAAGAATTCGGTGGTTCTGCTGGAACAACTCAGGACCATTGATAAGCAAAGGTTAAAGGAGCGTATCGGTGCGCTCAGCGATTCACAGCTTCCGGATGTGGATGCGGCGCTTGGCGTCAGCCTGGGAATCGCAAATTTACCGCATAACCGTTAATTACCGGAGGGGAGCCGGGGAAGGCTCCGGTTTCCCTTCGAAAACATATTGCCGCAGCCGGAAAACCAACACCCGACGGGGAGAGCAGGTCCGGGAAATCCGTGCGGTCCGGCAGGTCCGAAACACCGGAAAACATCACATCATCGGGAAGGGTGCGGCAGCAAACCAATACCAAATCAATACCAATCTATGAAAAAATGACTGGAGGAAAAAATGGAAACGAAACAATACCAGGAGATTGCGGCGCATGTCAGAGTTGGCATCGTGAAAGCAGTACATAGTGCAGGTTCCGGCCATCCGGGCGGATCCTTAAGTGCGGCGGACATTGTGACGGCGCTGTATTTCCGTGAAATGAACATCGACCCGGAAAACCCGAAGATGGAGGGACGGGACAAGTTCGTTCTGTCAAAAGGCCATGCAGCCCCGGTGCAGTATGCGGCACTGGCGGAAAGAGGCTATTTCCCGAAGGAGGAACTGCTGACGCTCCGGAAGCTGGGCAGCCATCTGCAGGGACACCCGAACCGGGACAAGGTGCCTGGTATTGAAATGTCCACCGGTTCTCTGGGACAGGGATTTTCTGTCTGCGTGGGCATGGCCCTGGCAAACAAGCTGAATCAGGATCCGGGCAGAATCTATACACTCATCGGTGACGGCGAACTGCAGGAAGGACTCATCTGGGAAGCCGCCATGGCAGCAGGCCACTACAAGCTGGACAACCTGTGCGCCATCATCGACTGGAACGGTCTGCAGATCGACGGAAACAACGACGATGTTATGACGGTAAAGCCGATCGACGAAAAGCTGAAAGCCTTTGGTTTCAACGTGCTGGTGATCGACGGCCACAATTTCGAAGAAATCTTCGCAGCGTTTGATGCAGCCAGAGCCTGCAAGGGCAAACCGACTGCCATCATCGCGAAGACCCATAAAGGCCACGGCGTCTCCTTCATGGAGGATCAGGCCGGCTGGCACGGCAAAGCGCCGAACGAAGAACAGGCCAGACAGGCTGTAGAGGAACTGGGAGGTGAATGGTAATGGCAGAGAAAATCGCAAAAGGCGACAAAATGGCGACCCGCCAGGCATACGGAAAAGTCCTGGTGGAACTGGGTGCGGAAAACCCGAATCTGGTGGTAATGGATGCTGACCTTTCCAAGTCCACCATGACGGCCGACTTCGGCAAAGCCTATCCGGACCGTTTCTTCAATATGGGCATCGCGGAACAAAATCTGTACGGCACCGCCTGCGGACTGGCTCTTTCCGGAAAGACGGTATGTGCGTCCACCTTTGCCATGTTTGCAGCAGGACGTGCCTTTGAGATCATCCGCAACTCCATCGGTTATACCCACGCCAACGTAAAGGTCTGCGCCACTCACGCCGGCATCACCGTCGGTGAGGACGGCGCCAGCCATCAGACCTTCGAGGATATTGCCCTCATGCGCACCATTCCGGGCATGACCGTGGTTAACCCATCCGACGGCGTTTCTGCCATGAAGCTGCTGCGTCAGGTGGTTGCCTTCGACGGTCCGGCGTATGTGCGTCTCGGCCGTGCAGCCGTTCCTGTATGCTATGATGAGGCAGACGAGATCGTGCTGGGAAAGGGCAATCAGCTCCGGGACGGCAAGGACGTGACCATCATTGCCACCGGCATCATGGTCAACGAAGCCCTCATGGCGGCAGAACAGCTGGCAGCAGAAGGTATCGACGCCCGTGTCATCGACATGCACACCATCAAGCCGCTGGATGAAGACATCATCGTGAAAGCCGCATCCGAAACCGGTGCCATCGTCACCGCAGAGGAGCACTCCGTCATCGGCGGTCTGGGCAGCGCGGTGGCAGAAGTTGTGGTGAAGAAGTGCCCGGTGAAAATGGCCATGGTGGGCCAGCAGGATACCTTCGGCGAATCCGGCAAACCGGACGAGCTGAAGAAAAAGTACGGTATGACGGCAGACGACATCGTGAAGGCTGTGAAGGAGCTGCGGTAGTGATCGGAGCAGTCGAATTTCCGAAAAAATACATAAAACATGATCCATATAAGCAGGGCAGCGATGCCCTGCTTTTTGCATGCATAATCCACGTCCTGTCCTCATAGTGTATTATGAGATTCTGTGAAGGGAGTTTGACTATGAGTGACGATAGAGCAAGGGACAGGGATGGCCGGCGTGATGACAGAGATGGTCGGGAAGGTCGGGATGGTCGGGAGAATCAGCGCGATGGTCGGCGCAAAATCTTTTCGCGGTGTTTTCTCTCGCGGGCAGCTGCCGCGCTTCTGGTTCTCGGTCTGCTGGGGGGCGGTGGATACATGTTGGCAGGCAGCGGCGCCCTCAGCGGGATCACCGGCGGAAAGACGGTGGAATTCAGACAGCTGGCCTCTGACCAGGTGCCACAGTCCATTGAAAAAGATGTGATTCCGGAATATCGTGAACTGGAGCGTGCCTTGGGCTGCCTGGTGGACGGAAAAGTGTATGTGGTGGTGACGCGTGGAGAAAAACCGACGGCGGGATATGATCTTTCCATCGAGAAGATGAAGCTGGAGAAAAACGATGACGGACAGAATCTGGTGGTGACCGCTCTGTTCACAGAACCGCCGGAAGGCGAGTCCGTGGCACAGATCATCACGTATCCGTGTCAGATTGCGGTCACGGAACTGACGGCGCTTCCGGATACCATTGAACTTCGGACCCGGTTTGAATGAAGAATCGACCGGCACACAAAAGCAAAAAAAAGGACATGAACGAGATTTTCTGCCTTTTGAAAATCTTGCAGCCTGTCCTTTTTTGTTTTTCTCTTGACATCTTTCCCAAAGAGGACTATTCTATTCTGGTAAGATATCTGTGGGCCCGTGGCTCAGCTGGGAGAGCGCCGCGTTCGCAACGCGGAGGCCGAGGGTTCGAACCCCTTCGGGTCCACCATCACGAAGGAAGCAGGGAGTTTGCCCTGCTTTTTTCGTGCCGTGAAATCAGCCGAAGGGGTTCGAAGCCGCAGGGCAGCGCCGGGTGCGGAAGAGTCCGGTGGACTGTGGAGCCGGCGCTGGTCCGAGACCTGCGAGAGGCAGGTCGAAGGAGGAAGGGGCGCGAAAGCGGACCGGTCGGCCCCTTCGGGTCCACCATCACGAAGGATTGCTTGCGGCAATTTTCGCTGCTTTACTTTCTGCGGCTTTAGCCCGTCGAGTGCACAATGAGCACGAGACAAAAGAACCACCCGCTATGTGGGTGTGCATCGGTGGTTATACAAAAAAAGACCTCGTTCTGTTACAACAGAGCTGTTTGAGCCTTGTTGCAGATTCAGAAAGGGGCCCTTTCTTCCATAGTTCGTTACCTATTTCTTCCAATTCTCCTGCAAGTATTTCACCAGATCATATTTCTTGTCCTCTTCCCGGCGGGCAAGGATAGGGGCAAGGATAGCTGCGTTTTGGGGCGTTATGGTTACATTGTCAAAGCTGGCACGGACGGCTTCCGGCGGGGGCGGAAGCATCTTGTCCCGGTAGATGGTCACTTCCATTGCCCAGTCGTCCCGCGTCCACTTGGTGCAGAGGTATTCCCGCATCCGCTCGTCGATGTAGTCCCGCCGCGGCTCTGACGAAAGCTCCGCCCGCTTCAGCACCGGAGCGTGGATTTCCATCAGCTCGTAGGTCATGGTGGCCATGGCATTTCGCAGGGCATCCAGAGCCGCCCGCTTCTCCATTTTCGCTAAATCCATAGGCTCTCCGGCACGGAAGTAAATATCCTTTCCTTTGTAGGTATGGTACATGGCAATGGGAACCACTTTACAGCCCGTGCGTTTTGCCAGAAGCCACGGGCCTGCGAACAGGGGCTGCATCAGCAGATTTTCCGTATTGTTCCATGCTCCCTCGGGGTAGAGGATGACGCTGGAGCCGCCTTGCAGGACGCGAACCATCTTATCCACGGAATCGGCTCTGCTCTGCGGACTGATTTTGTCCAGAAAGACCATACCGCACAGCCAGGCTGCGTACATGGCAGGATTGTGCTCCACCTGATCCGGGGTGCCGATCAGCGTGTAGGCGCTCCGGTCTACGACGGCGTAATTGGTGATAATATCATCCACGAAGGAGTGGTTTGACGCGAAGATGTACGGCACGTCCTTTTCCAGTTCGGGATAGTGTTCCACATGGATTCGGCACCCCGATGCCAGACGCAGAATGGGGCGCAGAATCGGATGAAGCTTCTTTCGGAACCAAAGCCCAAAGGGCGTGGTAAAGGTTTCGGGTGAAGATGTTTCTACCCGTGTTAATAGAATGTTTGTCCACATAATTTGTCCTTTTTGAATATCAGTTCGGGTTTTCGTGATGTAAAAAGAGCTGAACAGCAAGATTTGCCATTCAGCCCTGAAGGAATAGAAAGCTGAATCTAAAACGCATGGATTTTTCACCAGTCCGGGAGGCTTAATTAAATACTATGCTCTTTCCGCTTTCGTCATATGCATCCATGGAACTTGGTTTCGTCTCCTTTGTCTTCAGATCAAAGGTGAAATAATCCCCGTTGGAATCACAATAGTAGAATTTGCCGTTGGCAAGCCTGAAAGAATCTCCTGTGAATTCACGGAAGAGTACTTTCGGAGTGGTTTTGCCGCTCAGGGAAGTTTCAAAGACGATCCTCTCGTAATAGCCCAGTTCCAGATAGTACAGCTTGCCATTGCTGACCATGGCCTGCACGATCTTGTTCGTCCCGAAATGGCTGGCAGGGTCTTTGCTTGCTTCCGGCTTGATTTTTCGAATAAGCTTTCCTGCTTTCGCGTCATAAATTTTCAGACCGTCTTCAAACCGGTTGCTGGCACCGTAAATATAGCGGCTGCCGCCGGTGGCCCCGATGACTCGAAAGTTGCTGTTTACCCGTTTATACTGCTTCGTTTTTACATTCAGAGAATACAGCTGGTAAGCCTCTGCACTGCTGCTGTACTTATAGGTGTAGAGATTCCCGTTGGAGGAATAATAGGATGCCAGCCAGCTGTTGGACTTGACCGATTTGATTTTCACCGGTTTTGTCTTTCCGCTGTTCGGCACATAATAGAAAATCGTTTCTTCTTTACTGTAATCTGCCGGTTTTACAGCATAATAGATTCTCGACCCATTGGTGATAAAACAATCGTCAATCATGTAGCCGTCCGGTGCAGTGGCGATGTCTTTGCCTTCACCGTCCTGTGTGGAAGCACAATATATGCTGGAAGAATCATTCCAGTAGTATTTCCCGTAGATCTTCACTTTTTCAGGTTCTCCCCAGTCTCCGTATGGAAACCGGAAAATCTTATAGCCCGGGTTTGTGGCTGCTTCTGCTGTTTCTGCGTATGCGGGGAGCATAGCGGTAATCAGAATCACTGTCAGAAGGAGACTGCCAAGCATTTTCTTAACGGACTTTTTCATGTAAGAACACTTCCTTTCTGCTGTGAGTGGTTTCAATTTGAGTTATTTTATCGTACATTCTGAACCGGGTCAATGTGCTTGTAGCAGATTACCATGGTTAGATTTTCACATTGCCATAAGAAAGGAAGTACTTTCGAACTGAAGATCCGTGATGACGCCGGAACCGGATTGCAGATACGGCCGCTTTGCTGTCTGCGGTTTCAAATGTCGATGGTTGAATCTTCTGTGGCGGTGCGGCCTTCTGCGGCAGCGCTGCCGCTTCGAATCCACTGCAGGGCATGATCCACAAAGGTCTGCACCGAGTTGGTGCAGGGCTCCCCGCCTCGCACTGCCATGACGATGTCCATGAACTCTTCCTGATCCAGGGGCAGACTTACAACAGGAGCCGGTGCAATTTCTGCCAGGCTCTGGGGAACGAGACAAAATCCGAAGCCCTTTGCCACCAGTGCCATGGCGCTGTAGTCGTTGTCCACCTGAAACCGGATATCGGCTTGCACACCGTTTTTTATAAAAATGTCTTCAATCATCTTTTCCCCACACCCGGCCACATACGGGTGTTTGCCAAGTTCTTCCACAGGAAATGAATTCCTCTCGGCGAGGGGGTCCGACGGAGACACAATCGCCACGATAGGGACGCTGGCGAGAGGATGGATTTTGAGGTCTGATTCCACCGGGGTCACATAGATTCCGCAGTCCACTTCGCCCCGGCGCAGCATTTCCCGGCCTTCCAGGTCATCATCATACATAACGATCTCGATCCGGACTTCCGGGTAGACTTGCCGGAGCTGTGCGATGATTCCCGGCAGCCAGAGGACGGACACGCTGTTAAAGGCGGCGACCCGTATGGTCCCGGTATCCAGATGGCGGATTTCCCGGGCTTTTGCGTAGAGAGCCTGTTCGCTGTTTTTCAACTGCCGGAACCACGGCAGTATCTCTTTTCCTTCATTGGTCAGCATGACACCGCCGTATTTCCGATAAAACAGCTTGATGCCGAGTTCTTCTTCCGTTTTCTGTACGATATACCGGATACCGGCGCCGGTATAGCCAAGTTTCTCTGCAGCCTTTTGAAAGCTTCCGAGCTCTGCGATGGCAAGCACCACGCGGACACTGTCTTTTCCTATCATAATAAAAAGCCTGACTTTCATTTTCAAAAAATAATACAAGTTTTTCTTTCTTTGATAATTATAGTATACTGTAAGCAAAGAAACAAGGAAAGGAAAAGCATACTATGGAAAATCTGATTTCGTTTCTTCCGATTACTGTATTGCTGATACTTGCTGTTTCCACACGCAAGATGGCAGAGTCCATGATTGCCGCGGCGGTCGTGGCGCTGCTTTTGCTTCACCGGTCGAATCTGGTTCGGGGCAGCCTGGATTCCTTCTACGCGACGTTTTCCAATGATTCGTTTCAGTTCTGCGTTCTGATTGTGTTCTGCTTCGGGATCGTCATCCGTCTGTTTCAGGAGTCCGGAGGATTGCAGGGCTTCGCTGCATGGCTGCGAAACTATATGAAGGGGCCGAAAAGCACGATGGTTTTCTGCTGGCTGCTTTCTGCGGTACTTTTTGTGGACGAGTACCTGAATGCGCTGACGGTGGGGTTTTCCATGAGCGGCATTGCGGACAGCAACAAAATTCCAAGGGAACACCTGGCTCTGCAGGTGCACCTGATGGCGTGCAGCCTCTGCATGACCATTCCGCTGACAAGCTGGACCGCATTTACCATCGGTCTGATCGGTGACTATGGAATGGGCTTTTCGGATTATCTGAAGGCGATTCCGCTAATGTTCTATCCTGTGATGTCTGTGGTGCTTTGCCTGCTTCTGGCACTGGGCGCATTTCCGAAGCTGGGAAAACTGAAGATTGCCTATGACAGGGTGGGCTCCGGCGGCCCGGCATTTCTGGAAGAAGAAAAAGAAACGCAGCTGGTGGATTTGGGAAAACCGGACGAATCGAAAATTGCATCACCAATCTTTCTGCTTTTGCCGCTGCTTACCATGACAGGCGGGACGCTGTATTTTGACATGAATCTTGCGGCCGGCATGCTGGTGACTATTGTGTGTCAGTTTGTTCTGTATGTGCTTGGGAAGCGAATGACGGTGTCTGATTTCTTTCAACATTTCTTTGACGGTGCGGGTTCCATGCTTATGATCAATATCGTTCTTTTCTTTGGTTTCATTCTGAGCGATGCCAACGAAAAGCTTGGCCTTTTCGATGCGGTGATCCGCCTGGTCAGCTCGTCCGTGCCGGGGGCGGTGATTCCGGTTCTGACGTTTTTCATCGTGGGTTTCATCGTTTTCGCATCAGGGACCTGCTGGATCGTCATGCTGATCACCATGCCGATTTTCATTCCGCTGGCTGCTGCGGCCGGTGCGTCACAGATTCTGACCCTGGCAGCACTGATGAGCGGCGTAGGGGCCGGATACACGCTGTGTTTTTATGCGGATACGGTATTCATGACCACCGCAAGCACGGGCGTTGGAAATATCACCATCATTCAGACAATTCTGCCGTACTCGGTGATCATGATGATTCTTTCCGGCCTTGGATATTTGGCACTGGGATTCATGTGACAGCAAAACCTTGTAAATCGACAGGATTTGTGCTATATAATTTGGTAAGAGGGTATACATTTCTGAAGGAATACCCTTGGAAGTGGTACGTGGCACATGGAACTGGGGTGGCAAACGCTGTACCCCGGCATTGAAGTATTACAGTTGGAGGGCTCAGCATGCCATCACCGAAAAAGTTTAGAGAAACATTGGATGAGTTTGGGGTCAAAAAAGAGATCATCGATGAAATGTATGGTGGATTTGGTATACTATGTTCAAAAACAAGCAAAAAAACCAAATCCGCATTCTTCGCTCAGGCGCTGGAAGTAATGAACGAAAAGCTCCCACCTAAATCCGTGCAGGAAATACTTGAAGCCAATGCCTGTTGTAAGAGCGGCGCTCGCTTGAAAAGGTCAAAAGAATTTGCGAGAATCCACGAAAATCTCAGCATTTCAGAAAGACTTGAGCAAATCAGTGCGCGTCCATACCTGAATATGGGCAGTGCGGAAGTGGATGAAAACGGATATCTTGTTGTCCACGCTGTTGCGTATCATCCCGGACTTAAATTTGAATGTGCTTGCCCGACGATCAGCAAAGTCAAGTGGGATGCACTTATTCCCCGCGAATATTGCTACTGTTGCGGTGGACACTTCAAGTTTCATTATGAAATCATGCTGGACGCAAAACTGAAGCTGGTAGATATTGTGTCCTCTCCCATCGATACCGACGGCGAAAAACCATGTGTATTTCGCTACGAATTTATCAGCAAGGCGAGATGAATCTGGTTTTCTGCTCTTACGAAAAATAAAACAGGTCCGAAGACCTGTTTTTTTCATAGTGCGCCGTTTCGTCAATAATACTAATCGCCGCTTGACAACCGGACTTAGACATGATAAAGTGAAGATAGTGAATTTTGCGAATTTTCTGAAAATTCCGAAAGAAAGTGATGCCATGCGAACAAGAACCGGCGCGACCCCGAAAAAAACTCTTTTTATTCGGAACGTTTTAGAGTAAAATAGTGAAGTAAGAGAAACAAAGGAGCATAAAAATGATCGCAGTATTAAAGAAAGAAACGACGGACAAGCAGCTGCACGATCTCATCGAATGGCTGGAGTCCATGGACCTGAAAGTACATCTTTCCAAGGGAGATTATACCACCATCGTGGGGCTGGTTGGAGATACATCGAATATTGACCGGGAACTGCTGGAAAGTCTGGATATCGTGGAGTCGGTGAAGACCATTTCGGAGCCGTTCAAGAAGGCCAACCGGAAATTCCACCCGAAGGACACCGTGGTGGAAGTCGGCGGAACGGAGCAGGGCGGCGTCCAGGTCGGCGGCGTCCAGGTCGGCAGCGTGAAAGTCGGCGGCGGGAATTTCGCGGTGATGGCAGGCCCTTGCTCGGTGGAAACGCCGGAACAGATCGAAGAAGTGGCCCGGGGCGTGAAAGAGGCGGGCGCATCGATTTTGCGGGGCGGCGCGTTTAAACCGAGAACCTCGCCGTATGATTTCCAGGGATTGAAGCATGAAGGCATCGAGCTTCTGGAGCATGCCAAGGAGCACACGGGGCTTCCGATTGTGACGGAGATCATGAACCCGAACCATCTGCCTATGTTTGAGCACGTGGACCTGATCCAGGTGGGTGCGCGGAACATGCAGAATTTCGAGCTACTGAAGGAACTGGGAAAGATCGACAAGCCAATTTTGCTGAAGCGGGGCATGGCCAACACCATCAAGGAGTGGCTCATGAGCGCGGAATACATCATGGCCGGCGGCAACGAAAACATCATTTTATGTGAGCGGGGCATCCGGACCTTTGAGACATATACGAGAAATACGCTGGATCTTTCGGCGATTCCTGTGCTGAAGGAACTGACCCATCTGCCGGTCATCGTGGATCCGAGTCATGCCACGGGGGTGGCGCGGTATGTGAAGCC
>JAQXSU010000318.1 GCA_029219125.1 Bacillota bacterium | reverse complement strand
GTTGTCAAGAAAAAACGCATAACCTGCAGACAGAACGAATACACTTACAGGAGGAAGGACGGTGGCGCTTGATGAAGATTGGGGAAGAAATCAGCCGGGACCTGGATTTTACCCGCCCAAGGGTGGTGGTGACGGACAGCATGGTGCTGCTGGAAAACGTGGCAGGCATCGTCATGCTCAGCGAAAAGGCCATTACCGTCAGCCATGGACTGAAGTATGTGAAAACGCCGCAGAAAGTACGACGGCAGATATACACTACCATCCGCGGAAGAAATCTGGTCATTCGGGAAATCTATGAGGGGAGGCTGCTCATTGGGGGAACCATCGAGAAGACTGAGTTTTTACAGTCATCGGATCTTCGTTAAAATTGAGGGATGTCGTCTGGAACGCCTGCTGGACCGGGCCATGAAAGCGGGACTGGATCTGAAATCGGTCCGCATGAAGAGCGAAACCGAACTGACATGCTGGATCAGCCGGGCCGACCTGCGGAAGCTGCAGAATCTGGGGAAGTCTGCATACCGCATTACGCTGCTGCGGCAGAAGGGGCCTGTCCCCTGCGCAAAATCCATCCTCTCCCGTCCGGCTTTCGTTCTGGGGGTTCTGCTTGCAGCTGCTTTCGTCGTTTTTCAATCTTTTTTCATACGGAGCATCGAAGTCAGCGGATACCGGGGGATTCCCGAGGAGGCGCTTCTTTCCTGCCTTACGGAACAGGGAATTTACAAGGGAGCCTATCGGCCGGACATCGACTGGGAGGGGGCGGAGCAGGCGATTTACGACACCTTTCCCCAGGTGACCTGGGTACAGCTGGTGTACCGGGGACAGAAGGTGTGGCTGAACATTTCGGAAACCGATCATGACCTGTATCAGAAGGAAGAGGAAGACAGACCGAAGCGGCAGGTCTATACCAATATTGTGGCCAGTCATTCCGGCTACATTGAAACCATATACCCTTATTACGGCCTGGCGCTGGCAGAACCGGGAGATTATGTGAAGAAAGGTCAGGTCCTCATAACGGGAAGCGTCCCGATCCAGCCGACAACCTTCGACGAAGAGAGCGAAGGCGGGCGGATTTATTTTGTCAATGCGGAAGGGGAAGTCTGGGCGAAGGTACCGTACCACATGACATTTTATCAGGAGCGGTACCGCTTCGGGGAGAAATCCGCGGACGGAAAAACGGTGGCTGACCGGATGGAAAAGACCGAAAAAGAGGCAAAAAAGAAAGCAGAGCAGCAGATTCGCCTCTGGACAGCAGAAAATTTACCGGAAAAGGCTGAAATTCAAAATAAAAGTTTGAAATTTTCCCGCAGCGGAAATATAATAGAAGTGAGCGTCTTATTGGAAGTACGCCAGGAAATTGGAATCAAGCAGGAGGCAGCGATTGGAGAGACAGATACAGATACCACAGACCATCGACCGGACGGAACTGTTCGGCAATCTGGACAGTAACCTGACACTGATCCGGGAAGCCACGGGGGTGGATATTTTTCAGCGGGATGACGGACTGATCCTCAAGGGGGAGGATCCGGACACGGCGGAGGGCATCATCAGGGAACTGACTACGGTGCTGGAAAAAGGAGAGCCGCTGGATAAACAGAAAGTGTCCTATATCATCGGGCTGAAGCAGGAGGGACTTTCCTACAGTGAGAGCAATGTGAGCAAGGATGTGATCTGCTTCACTCACAAGGGGAAACCGCTGAAGCCGAAAACCGTAGGTCAGAAGAATTACGTCAACAGTATCCGGAAGAAGGATATTGTCTTCGGCGTGGGTCCGGCAGGAACGGGAAAGACGTATATTGCCGTGGCCATGGCCATCAACGCCTACAAGAATAAAGAGGTACAGAAGATCATTCTGGCCCGGCCTGCAGTGGAAGCCGGGGAACGGCTGGGATTCCTTCCGGGGGATCTGCAGGACAAGGTGGACCCGTACCTGCGGCCTCTGTATGATGCCCTGTACGATGTGCTGGGCAGGGATGCGGCACTGCGTCTGAAGGAGAAGGAAGTCATCGAAGTGGTGCCTCTGGCGTACATGCGCGGACGGACGCTGGACAACTCCTTCATTATACTGGATGAGGCACAGAACACCACCCGGGAGCAGATGAAGATGTTCCTGACCCGTATGGGCTTCGGTTCCAAGGTTGTAGTCACCGGCGATGTGACCCAGATAGACCTGCCGAGAGGTAAAAAGTCCGGACTGGTGGAAGCCATCCGGGTGCTGAAAAACGTGCAGGACATCGACTTCTGCTACCTGAAGGACGTGGACGTGGTGCGGCACGAGCTGGTGAAGAAGATCATCAACGCCTACGATCAGTATTATAAAAAATATCCGGATGAACTGCAGGAATAAAGATTCCACAAGAATGAAGATTCCGTAAGATGAGGAGAAAACGCCATGAAAATATATTTTGAAGAGGGACAGGCTGTCACACAGGAAATTCTGGACACCATGATGCAGGCGGCAGAATACTGCCTGGATGCAGAGCAGATCGACACGGAGCGGAGCGAGATCAGTGTGACCTTCGTTTCCCTGGAGGAAATCCATGAACTGAACCGGGAGTACCGCCAGGTGGACAGCCCGACGGATGTGCTTTCCTTCCCGCAGTTTGATGATCTGGACGATCTGCCGGAGGAAGGGGAAATCATGCTGGGGGATGTGGTCATCTGCAGCGACCGGGCGAAAGAGCAGGCAGAGGAGTTCGGCCATTCCTTTGAAAGGGAGATTATCTATCTGTTTGTGCACAGCGTGCTCCATCTGCTGGGCTACGACCATATGGACGAAGATGAAAAACGGATCATGCGTCGCCGGGAAGAGGAGGTCATGGAACGGATCGGATTAAAAAGGGAGGAGAATTGAGATGAAGTACAGGGAACTTTACAGACAGGCCGTGGAAATGATTCCGCTGGCCTATGCACCGTTTTCCAAGTTCAAGGTAGGCGCTGCCCTGCTGGGAAAGGACGGAAAGGTGTATACCGGCGTCAATGTGGAGAATTCCTCATTCGGAGGAACCATCTGTGCAGAGCGGAGCGCCTTCGTCAAGGCCATTTCGGAAGGCTGCATGGAGTTTGAGGCCATCGCAGTGGTTTCGTCCGACGGAGAAGCATGGCCGTGCGGAATCTGCCGCCAGTTCATGAAGGAATTCTGCGAGGATGACTTCAAAATCATTACAGGAAACGATGAAGACTCCCTGAGGGTCTATACCATGGAAGAAATACTGCCGGAGGGATTCAGACTTTGAAAACAGGATTTATCGGAATTATCGGACGGCCGAATGTGGGCAAGTCCACCTTACTGAACGCGGTGCTGGGAGAAAAGATTGCCATCACCTCCAATAAGCCGCAGACCACCAGAAACACCATCCGTGGAATCTACACCCGGGAAGATGCCCCGGACCGGGAAGGCTGCCAGATGGTCTTCATTGATACACCGGGCATTCATAAACCGCGGACCAAGCTGGGAAACTTCATGACCGATTCCGCCCTGAACACATTCAAGGAGGTGGAAGTCATCCTGTTCCTGGTGGATAGTCCGCTGGATAAGGGACCGGGAGACAGATACATTCTCGATCTGATCCGGGATATTCCTACGCCAAAGCTTCTGGTTATCAACAAAATCGACAAGATGGACCCTGCGGTGTTCCGGGGGATGTTCGAGGAGTATGAGGCTATGGGTGTTTTTGACGGAGTTTTCGGAATCTCGGCGCTGGAGGGAAAGAATGTCCCTGCGCTGCTCTCCCGAATCGAGGATTTCCTGGAAGAGGGACCGATGTATTTCCCTTCCGACATGATTACAGACCATCCGGAACGGTTCATCGTCAGTGAAATCATCCGGGAAAAGGTACTTATGTATCTGGAAGACGAAGTGCCCCATGGTGTGGCCGTGGAAATCGAAAGCTATGAAGAGGATGTGGATATCACCCGCATCGGTGCAGTGATTTACTGCGAGCGGAAATCCCATAAGGGTATCATCATCGGCAAGGAAGGAAAGAAGCTGAAAGGCATCGGCAAGAGCGCCCGGCTGGAGATCGAGGCCCTGCTGGGTACGAAGGTATATCTTCAGCTCTGGGTTAAGGTGAAGGAAAACTGGAGAGACTCCGACTTCGCTCTGTCCAACTTCGGATATAAGGATCTGTAGCCATGATTACCGATACAGAAGGCATCGTGCTGCGGCAGGTGCGTACGGTGGGAGGACGGCGGATGATCCTGCTGTTTTCCCGGAAATTCGGCAAGATCAACGTGGGATCCAGCATCAACGAGGGCGGAAAGAACAAGTCTGCTCTGGCGGTGCGTCCCTTTACCAACGGCAGGTATGAGCTGTTCAAAGGCAGGGAAAGCTACAACCTGAACAGCGGCCAGGTGCTGCAGAGTTTTTACCGGATCGGGGAAGATCTGGACAAGTATATGGCAGCCAGCTATGTGCTGGAGCTGACCGAGAAGCTTCTCCCGGAGGAGATGGCGCAGCCGCGGCTTTATCAGCTGCTGCTGGACTTCCTGGAGGAGATGGAGCAGCGGGAAAAGAAGCATGGGACGCTGGTCATGGCATATATTATCAAGGCATTGGATATTCTGGGGACCATGCCCTGCCTGGATCAGTGCGCGGCCTGCGGCTGTCGGCCGGAGAGCACGTCGGGTGCGTCCCCGGACAGCGGATACGGCAGGTCGGCGGGTCTGCATCTGTTCTCCGTGGAAGAGGGCGGCATGATCTGTGATTCCTGCGGACAGCAGATTCGAAAAGAAAACGGCAGAGCGTTGATTTATGATACAAATTTTGGTATAGTAGATATATTAAAGTATTTTCAGAAGCACCCGCTTTCGGACTTCCGCAGGCTGGCGCTGGAGGAAAAGACGCTGGAGAAGCTGCAGCATATTCTGCGGCAATATCTGGCATATCATCTGGATGTAAAAGAACTGAAAAGCGAGGCTTTTTTCTCGGAGAACCCGAGCGGTCATTTGTTTTAAGGAGGTAAAACATGGAAATTACATTGGAAAAGATTGAACTGGTAAAGGACAGAACCGGCGTATCCTATAAGGAAGCCAAAGATGCACTGGAAGCAGCAGACGGCAGCGTGGTGGATGCCATCATCGCCATCGAGGAAACGGTAGACGAAAAACCGGCCAGAAAGGTGAACGCCGCAGCCAATGAAACCGTGGAAAAGATCAAGGAACTGGTGAAAAAAGGAAACATCTCCAAGATCACCATCAGCCGTGAAGGCGAAGTTCTGCTGAATCTGCCGTTAAATGCAGGAATTCTGGGAGCCATCGTTGCACCATGGGGCGTGATTGCAGGTATCATTGCGGCCTTTGGTTTCAAATGCAAAATCGAGCTGACCAAGGACGACGGCACTGTGATCGATATCAGTGAGCGGGCAGAAGCCATCGGCAAGGAAGTGGCAGAAAAAGGATCCGTCGTCGTGGATGATGTGGTGGCAAAAGGTACAGAAGCCTATAACAACATCAAGGATGTCGCTTCTGATAAAATTACGGAATTCAAGGCGAAGAAGGAAGATGCCTTCGATGATATCGAAGAGGCTGCAGAAGCACTGGGAGACAAGATAGAAGATCTGCTGGACCAGGCAGAAGCAAAGCTGAATGAAGAGGAAGAAAAGCTCGAAGAAGAGGACGAGAAGGACGACCTTTAAATAATTAAGTATTTTGGCAGAAAACTTTACCAAAATAAGTGAAATGTAATAAATAAAAAAAGAAAACAGGACTTCCGGTTTTCTATACAAAAAAACGAAAAAATATTTTATAATTCAGGAGACAGGTTAAAAATGAGCAAAGATGTAACGATGGATAAGATTGTGGCGTTAGCCAAGAACAGAGGCTTCGTGTTCCCGGGTTCCGAAATTTACGGCGGCCTGGCCAATACATGGGATTATGGTCCTCTGGGCGTAGAGTTCAAAAACAACGTGAAAAAGGCGTGGTGGAGAAAGTTCGTTCAGGAGTCCAAATACAATGTAGGGCTGGATGCAGCCATCCTGATGAATCCGAAGACATGGGTCGCTTCCGGTCATGTGGGCGGCTTCGCTGATCCGCTGATCGACTGCAAGAGCTGCAAAGCCAGATTCAGAGCCGACAAGCTGATCGAAGACTATCACGCACAGAAAGGAATCGAAGGCGTTACTGTAGACGGATGGAGCAATGAAAAGCTGGAAAGCTACATTGCGGAAAACAATATTCCATGTCCGGAATGCGGTAAGAGCGATTTCACCGGTATCCGTCAGTTCAATCTGATGTTCAAGACATTCCAGGGCGTAACGGAAGATTCCAAAGCGGAGATTTTCTTAAGACCGGAAACTGCACAGGGCATTTTCGTAAACTTCAGGAATGTGCAGAGAACATCCAGAAAGAAAGTGCCGTTCGGCATTGCGCAGATCGGTAAATCCTTCCGGAATGAGATTACACCGGGCAACTTTACGTTCCGTACCAGAGAGTTTGAGCAGATGGAACTGGAATTCTTCTGCAAACCGGGTACCGATCTGGAATGGTTCGCTTACTGGAAGGAATACTGCGTAAACTTCCTGAAGAGTCTGGGCATGAATATGGAAAATATCCGTACCAGAGACCACGAAAAGGAAGAGTTGTCTCACTACAGCAACGCGACTACGGACATTGAATACCTGTTCCCATTCGGCTGGGGTGAATTATGGGGCATCGCTGACCGGACCGACTTCGATCTGACGCAGCATATCAATACCTCCGGCCAGGATCTGTCCTACAACGATCCGGAAACCAACGAAAAGTATGTCCCTTATGTTATCGAGCCATCACTGGGTGCGGACAGAGTTGCTCTGGCCTTCCTGGTTGATGCATATACCGAAGAGGTTCTCACCGACGGAAACGGTAAGGAAGATACCCGTGTGGTTATGAAATTCCACCCGGCTCTGGCTCCGTTCAAGGCGGCTGTGTTACCTCTTGCGAAGAAGTTATCACCAATCGCAGAGCCTATTCATGAAGAACTTTCGAAATACTTCATGGTAGACTATGATGCAGCGGGTTCAATCGGTAAGAGATACAGAAGAGAAGACGAAATTGGAACTCCATTCTGCATTTGCGTTGACTTCGATACGGAGACAGACGGCTGCGTCACCATCCGTGACCGGGATACCATGGAACAGGTAAGAATTCCTGTATCCGAAGTGCGCTCCTACATCGAAGAAAGATTAGTATTCTAAGGCTGGCACAGAAGCTGAAGAAAAACGCGAGAAGCGGAGTGTGTAAGCCTTGGAGAGATGTCATTGATGTGACGGAAATGGAGGCTTATGAAAAAATACGTTTATTCTTTTAACGAAGGCTCAAAGGACATGAGAGGTCTTCTCGGAGGAAAGGGTGCCAACCTGGCGGAAATGACCAGAATCGGTCTGCCGGTACCTTTTGGCTTTACGATCACTACCGAAGCGTGCAACCGGTACTATGAAGAAGGCAAGACCATTGCACAGGACCTGATTGATTCCATTTATGAAAAGATCGCTGAGCTGGAGGAAGTATCCGGCAAAACCTTCGGAAGCACGGAAAATCCGCTGTTGGTATCCGTTCGTTCCGGTGCTGTGATCTCCATGCCGGGCATGATGGACACCATCCTGAATCTGGGTCTGAACGACCACAGCGTGGAGGGTCTGGCTGCTCTGACGGAAAACAGAAGGTTTGCCATGGACAGTTATCGCCGTTTCATCCAGATGTTCGGTGATGTTGTACAGGAAATTCCGAAAGCTAAATTTGATAAGGTATTTGATGGACAGAAAGCTGCCAAGGGTGCCAAGTTCGATGTGGATCTGACTGCAGAGGATCTGGAAGAGGTCATCGCAGGCTACAAGCAGATCGTGAAGGAAGAAACCGGTAAGGACTTCCCACAGGATCCGAAGGAACAGCTCATCGAAGCAGTGAAAGCCGTATTCCGTTCCTGGAATAACGACCGTGCCATCCTCTACCGCAACCTGAACGGTATCGCACATGATTTAGGTACTGCTGTAAACGTACAGTCCATGGTATTCGGAAACATGGGAGACACCTCCGGAACGGGTGTTGCATTCACCAGAAGCCCGTCCGACGGAACCAACGAGATCTTCGGTGAATTCCTGGTAAATGCCCAGGGCGAAGACGTGGTTGCCGGTGTGAGAACACCGATGGATATCAAGAAGATGGCTGATGCATTCCCTGAGGCCTATGCAGACTTCACCAAGATCGCAGATCTTCTTGAAAAACACTATAAAGATGTACAGGATATGGAGTTTACCGTGGAAAGAGGCAAGCTCTACATGCTGCAGACCAGAAGCGGTAAGCGTACTGCACAGGCAGCTGTAAAGATCGCTGTTGACATGGTAGGCGAAGGCCTGATCGATAAAAAGACCGCTGTGACCAGACTGGAACCGGCACAGATCGATCAGCTGCTCCACCCGATGTTTGATGCGGAAGAACTGAAGAACGCGAAATCCATCGCTAAGGGACTTCCGGCTTCTCCGGGTGCTGCCTGCGGACAGATTTACTTCACTGCAGAAGAAGCAGTGGCTGCCGCAGCTACCGGCGTAAAGGCACTGCTGGTTCGTGAAGAAACCTCTCCGGAGGATCTGGCAGGTATGGTTGCTGCTGACGGTATTCTGACTGCCCGCGGAGGCATGACTTCCCATGCGGCTGTCGTTGCCAGAGGTATGGGCAAGTGCTGCGTGGCAGGCTGCTCCTCCATTCTGGTAGATGAAGCTGCCAAGACCATGACTGTAGGCGGAAAGGTATATACCGAAGGAGACTTTATCTCCATCAACGGCGGCGACGGTCAGGTTTATGAAGGTAAGATAAAGACGGTTGTTCCGGAACTTTCCGGGGATTTCGGTACCATCATGGCATGGGCTGACGAGATCCGTGAACTGAAGGTAAGAACAAATGCGGATAATCCGAGAGATGCCAAGCAGGCTCTGGAATTTGGTGCGGAAGGAATCGGTCTTTGCAGAACAGAGCACATGTTCTTCGAAGAAGAAAGAATCCCGGCTATCCGGAGAATGATCCTGGCTGACACAGTAGAAGAAAGAGTAGCTGCACTGGATGCGCTGCGTCCGTACCAGCAGGGCGACTTCAAGGCCATGTTCAAGGTAATGGGCGAACTGCCTGTCACCATTCGTCTGCTGGATCCGCCGTTACATGAATTCCTGCCGCAGAACGAGGAAGATATCCGCGCTCTGGCTGACATGATGGGTGTATCCTACGAAAAGCTGGCCGGAAAGGTTACAGAACTTCACGAGCAGAACCCGATGCTGGGTCACCGCGGCTGCCGTCTGGCTGTCACCTATCCGGAAATCGCCGTAATGCAGACAGAAGCCATCATGATGGCTGCACTGGAAGTGAAGAAGGAAGATGGATATGACATCATTCCGGAAATCATGATCCCGCTGGTAGGTTCCGAAGCAGAACTGAAGTATGTGAAGGATATCGTTGTGGAAGCTGCAGAACGCTGTGTGAAGGAATCCGGTATCGAGATGACCTACATGGTAGGTACCATGATCGAAACACCGCGTGCGGCCCTGACTGCCGATGAGATTGCGAAGGAAGCGGAATTCTTCTCCTTCGGTACCAACGACCTGACCCAGATGACCTTCGGTTTCTCCCGTGATGATACAGGCAAGCTGATTCAGGCTTATGTAGACAAGGGTATTCTGGAAGAAGACCCGTTCCAGGTGATCGATGAAGGCGGCGTAGGCAAGCTGGTTGCCATGGCTGCATCCATGGGTAAGCAGACCCGTCCGAAGATCAAGTTGGGTATCTGCGGAGAACACGGCGGAAATCCGAAGACCATTGACTTCTGCCACAGAGCAGGTCTGAACTACGTATCCTGCTCACCGTTCCGTGTGCCAATCGCAAGACTGGCTGCTGCACAGGCTGCAATCCGGAATCAGCAGAAATAAACTGAATCTGAAATGAAATGAGAATTGACGCTCCGTCTGCGGTGAAAATCCGTGGATGGGGCGTTTTCTTTCTTTCAGAGATAAATTGCGTGCATGCGGATTTTGTGGTATGATAAAGCAGTACGTATTCTTGAGAATGAGAAAAGAAAGAAAAGAAACATGCGAATCGGAAAGTATAAAATTACAACGAGAAAGCAGAAGCAGAGGCTGGCAATCGTAATAGCTGCCGGGATTCTGATTCTGATACTCCTGCTGTCTATGGCTGGCCTGATGGTCTGCGGAGGGCTTTACATCCATGATCGACTGCAAACCAGTCCACCAAAGGATACGGCGGATACGGCCGGAACAGAGGCATCCGCACTTTCCCATCCTTCCGCCACGGTGATTCTGGATCCGGGCCACGGAGGAAAGGATGGAGGAAGTACAGGTACACTGGCAGGTCAGGAACTAACGGAAGCGGATATCGTTTTTGACATTACATTGAAGCTGAAAGTCTTGCTGGAGGAGAAAAACATTGAAGTGCTTCTGACCAGGAGCAGCGAGGAGGAGCCGACACTGAAGGAGCGTGCTGCTTTTTTCCAGAAGAGCGGAGCGGATCTTTTTATCAGTCTGCACTGTAATTCCTATGAGGAGGACCGCAACGTCTGTGGTTTGGAGTGCTATTACGAGAAAAGTGATGCAGAAAGCAAGGCATTGGCAGAAACAATCTTTGCGGCAGCAAAGGACAGCGGCATGGTCGATGTCAGAGATATAAAATCGGATATGATGTATGTGGTTCGGTATGCAGGCATGCCGGCTGTACTGGTGGAGACCGGATATCTGTCTAATCCGGCAGAATGCAGAAAATTCAGCAGCGAAGGATATCGGAGTGTCCTTGCGGAAGTGATCGCAGAGGGGATTGAAACGGTTCTGAACAGAAATGACGAGAATGAGGTATGACGATGAAGAAATTTACAGGAAGTGAAAACTATGTGGCGACTAAGGAGCTGATGAATGCAGTCAATGTGGCCATCGCTCTGAAGAAGCCTCTGCTGATAAAAGGAGAGCCGGGCACGGGAAAGACCATGCTGGCAGAAGCCATTGCAGAGTCTCTGGATATGAAGCTGATCGTATGGGGTATCAAATCCACCACCAAGGCCCAGGAAGGCCTCTATGTTTATGATACGGTACAGCGGCTCTATGACAGCCAGTTCGGCGAAGGTGACGTATCCGATATCAAACGGTATATTAAGCTGGGAAAGCTGGGAGAGGCCTTCGCATCGGAGGAACAGGTGGTGCTTCTGATTGATGAAATCGACAAGGCGGATCTGGAATTCCCCAACGATTTGCTCTGGGAACTGGACCGGATGGAATTCTATATTCCTGAGACGAAGGAAACCATAAAGACGAAACACCGTCCCATCGTAATCATTACTTCCAATGCGGAAAAGGAACTGCCGGATGCCTTTCTGCGCCGGTGCATTTTCCACTACATCGAGTTCCCGGATCAGGAAAAAATCCGGGATATCATCAAGGTGCATTTCGGCGATCTGGATCGTAAACTGGTGGATGCAGCAATTGAAGCCTTCTACGATATCCGCGGCATGCGGCAGATCATGAAAAAACCCAGCACATCCGAGCTGCTGGACTGGATTCAGGCGCTGCAGATTTCCGGTGTGGATGTGAAAAAGATCAAAGAAAACATACCGTATATCGGCGTTCTTCTGAAAAAGAACCAGGATATCGACGTGGTGAAAGGCTATCGGCATGTTTATTGAGTTTATGCTGGCGCTGCGAGAGCAGGGGCTTTCGGTATCGCTGGATGAATGGCTGGTGCTGATGGAGGCGCTGGACCAGGGGATGGCCGGCAATTCATTGCTGGAATTTTATTATCTCTGCCGGAACGTGCTGGTGAAAACGGAGGCTGATTATGATGCGTTCGATCTTGCCTTCGCAAAATATTTCGAAGGGGTGGAGACGGTGGATGATATCCCTGCGGAACTCTGGGACTGGCTGAATCAGGGCGAGCTGGAGCGGGATATCAGCGACCGGCCGGTCTGGGCGAAGGAATATGACTTCGACGAACTGATGAAAATGTTTCAGGAGCGGCTGGCGGAGCAGACGGAAAAACACGACGGCGGCAATTACTGGATCGGAACCGGCGGCACCTCTGCCATGGGCCATGGCGGCTACAATCCGGCAGGCATCCGGGTGGGAGGCTACGGACGTCACCAGTCTGCGGTAAAGGTGGCAGGCGAACGGAATTTCCGGGATTTCCGCCAGGATCAGGAGCTGGATATCCGGCAGTTTCAGATGGCCTTCCGCAAACTGCGGCAATTTTCCACCCGGGTGGAAGGAGCCAAAACAGAGCTGGACATTGACGGCACCATCGACGCCACCTGTGAAAATGCGGGCATGCTGAAGCTGGTGTATGAAAAACCAAGAAAAAACACGGTGAAACTGCTTCTGCTCATTGATTCCGACGGTTCCATGGCCCAGCATTCACGACTCTGCAACCAACTGTTTCAGGCACTGCATCAGTCCACCCACCTGAAGGATCTGCGGACGTACTACTTCCACAACTGTGTATATGATTATCTGTATACGACGCCCCACTGCCGTCACGGGGAGTGGCTGGAAACGGAATGGGTGCTGCGGAACCTGGACAGCGAATACAAAGTGATCTTCGTAGGGGATGCTGCCATGTCCCCTTATGAGCTGATGGCCCGGGGAGGCTGTAATGACTGGTATACCTATAACGAAGAACCAGGTGCCGTCTGGCTGGAAAAGTTCACCCGCCGCTTTAAGAAGTGCATTTGGCTGAACCCCATCAAAGAGGACCGCTGGCGGTTTGCCTGGGGCTCCCGGACCATACAGGAGGTGGGGAAACTGATCCCTATGTTTGAGCTGACACTGGACGGTCTGGATAAGGGCATCCAGCGGCTGCTGGTGCGGTAATACGCACTTACAAAAAAACATAAAAAATTGCAAAAAAACACTTCCATTTTTCGTGGACTGTGATATAATATATGTTGCTGTGAGTTATTGAAGTTCACTTCTTCCCACAGGACATATCGGGGTGTAGCGCAGTTGGTAGCGCGCTGCGTTCGGGACGCAGAGGCCTGGAGTTCGAGCCTCCACACTCCGACCAAAAGAAAAACCGTGTCGTTGGGCACGGTTTTTTGTTTTGGTCAAACAGAAGATGGAGGCTCGAACTCGGAGGGCACGACCGCGGGCCGCAGACCCGGTGAGTCTGCGGGCAGGGAGTGGTCCGAGGCGGCGAGAGGCCGCCGAAGGAGGGCGGATGAGAAGCAGCCGCGTCGGCCTCCACACTCCGACCAAAAGAAAAACCGTGTCGTCAGACATGGTTTTTTGTTTTGGTCAAACAGAAGAAGGAAGAAGGCTCGAACTCGGAGGGCACGACCGCGGGCCGCTAAGGCAGTGCTAAATCTGCGCCTGCCGGGCAGGAAGCCTTTGCCTCAGCCTGGAAAATACGGTACAATAGAATCAGGTAACATACATGCTGACCGCCCGGATACAAAGGACGGTCATCGTTTTCTTTTCGGGAAGGAGGAATTCAAACTGAGCATAAAATTACTTCGTGAGAAGACAAATGAAGCAGTTTCTTCTGTACTGCCTATCACACTGATCGTGCTCGTGCTCTGTTTTACCATCACCCCCATACCAAACAGCATGCTGGTATCTTTCAGCGCCGGTGCGGTGATGCTGGTGGCTGGAATGGCCTTTTTCACCCTTGGGGCAGATACGGCCATGACACCCATCGGAAACAAGGTAGGTGCCTGCATCACCAGATCCAGAAAGCTGTGGGTCATTGTACTGGTCAGTTTCCTGCTGGGCGTGATCATAACCATTTCAGAACCGGATCTGCAGGTGCTGGCCGGACAGGTTCCGAGTATTCCGAACTCGATCATTATCGGCGCTGTGGCATTGGGTGTAGGTGTCTTTCTTGTCATCGCCATGCTTCGTATCCTGCTGGGAATCCGTCTTTCCTGGCTTCTGATGGGATTTTATGCATTAATTTTTATCCTTGCACTGCAAGTTCCAAAGGATTTCTGGGCCGTAGCGTTTGATTCCGGCGGCGTGACAACAGGCCCCATGACAGTGCCGTTTATTATGGCACTGGGGGTGGGCGTATCTTCCATCCGAAGCGACCGACACGCGGGGGATGATAGCTTTGGACTGGTGGCACTTTGCTCCATCGGCCCTGTACTGGCCGTGCTGGTGCTGGGTCTGGCGTATCCTGCAGAGGGAACGTATACACCTGTGGAGATTCCCTATACGGAAACCTCAAGAGACAGCATCCTGCTTTTCCTGCAGGAGCTTCCGGTTTATCTGAAGGAAGTAGCACTGGCACTGGCGCCGATTGCGGCATTTTTCGCACTGTTTCAGATCTTTTTTCTGCATCTGGGAAAGCGTGCGCTGCTTCGGATCTGTACAGGACTGGCATCCACCTACGTGGGGCTTGTTCTGTTTCTGACCGGTGTCAATGTGGGATTTATGCCGGTGGGAAATTACATTGGCAAAATGATTGGCAGTTCGACGTATCACTGGATCCTGGTGCCGCTGGCCATGGTGATGGGTTACTTCATCGTGCAGGCAGAACCGGCGGTACATGTGCTGAATAAGCAGGTGGAAACCATTACAGCCGGATCCATCCCGGGAAAGGCCATGTCACTGTCACTGTCCATCGGTGTTGCAGTTTCACTGGCACTGGCAATGATCCGGGTAATCACCGGCATTTCTGTGATGTATCTTCTGATCCCAGGATACGCGTTGGCCCTGGGACTGTCCTTTGTAGTTCCGAAGATATTTACGGCCATTGCATTTGACTCCGGCGGTGTTGCGTCGGGACCGATGACGGCAACCTTTCTGCTTCCTTTTGCCATGGGAGCCTGTGAAGCCATCGGAGGTCTGGACCGGATCGTGACAGATGCTTTCGGCGTGGTAGCCATGGTGGCTATGACTCCCCTGATCACCATTCAGATCCTGGGTGTGACATATGTACAAAGAAAAAAGAAGGAGGACGAGATCCGCAGCCGGATCCAGCGCAGGATCAGCGGATATGGGGACTACGATATTATTGAAGTGTAAGAAAGGAATCATCTATGAACGGATTATATCTGGTCATGGCGGTCACCGACCGGGACAGGTCAGAGCAGGTTGTACAGCTGTTTCAGGAAAACAACGTGTTTGCGGTGGATGTGGCGCTGGGTGAAGG
>JAQXSU010000317.1 GCA_029219125.1 Bacillota bacterium | reverse complement strand
GGAAAAGCTGGGAAAGGAAAAGGCATGGAAGATTCTCATGGTTCTTTCCGTAGTGCTGGCCATTGCCATGAGCGTGGGTCTGTTCATGCTGCTGCCGACTGTGGTGGTGGGATGGGTTTCCCATCTGACCAGCAGCATTCTTTTGATGAACCTGGTGGAAGGCATTGTCCGCATTCTGATTTTCATGCTGTATATCGTCCTCATCTCCAAGATGCCGGATATAAAAACGGTGTTTCAGTATCACGGTGCGGAACATAAGACCATCCACTGCTTTGAAAACAATCTGGAGCTTACGCCGGCAAATGCACAGCAGTTTTACACGGTACATCCCCGGTGCGGAACCAGCTTCCTGGTGTTCGTCATGATTATTGCCGTGCTGGTGCATGCCCTCATGGGATGGCCCAACGTATTTCTGCGGGTTGCCGGACGTCTTCTGGTGCTGCCTCTGATTGCAGGCCTTTCCTATGAACTTCTGAAATGGGCAGGCAGGAGCAGCAATCCAATTGTGAAAGTATTGAGTCTGCCGGGACTGTATGTGCAGAAGCTGACAACGAAGGAACCGTCGGATGCTCAGCTGGAAGTGGCAATCGCTGCCATGAAAGCAGTACTGAAACCGGCGGGAACGCCATATTTCGAAGGGGTCTGCGATCTGAACGGAGAGCCGGTTCCGGAGGAGAAGGAAGAAGAGAAGGAAGAAGAATGAGCTTACCAGTAAAGGAATTAATAAAAATCGGAGAAAACCAGCTGGCGGATGCCGGCGTGGAGGATGCTGCCATCGATTCGAAAGAGCTTTTCTGCTATATGATGCATATTGACCGGACCCGGCTGATGATGCGGTGGCAGGATGTGATGCAGGATAACCAGTGTGAGGAATATTTCGATCTGGTGGCTCGCCGGGCTTCCCGTGTGCCGCTGCAGCATATTACCGGAGAACAGGAATTCATGGGCCTGACGTTTCAGGTCAGCGATAAAGTGCTGATTCCCCGGCAGGATACGGAAACCATGGTCGAGGACGCTCTGGATGTCATCAATAAAAATAAGCTGCGCGGAGAAACGCTGAACTGCAGAGCCAGAAGAAACTGGGCGGTTCTGGATCTTTGCTGCGGCAGCGGAGCCATCGGCATCTCCATCGATAAACTGGCAGAAGGCTGTAAGGTCACCTGCTCAGACATCAGTGAGGATGCACTGGCTATCGCTGAGAAGAATGCGGCAAACCTTGGAGCCAAGTCTGTGAAGATGGTGAAAAGCGATATGTTTGAAGCGTTCCGGGGGAAACTGGGAAATAAAAAATTCGATCTGATTCTTTCCAATCCTCCTTACATACGGTCTGACGTGATCGCTTCTCTGCAGCCGGAGGTGAAGGATCACGAGCCTCTTTCCGCACTGGATGGCGGAGAAGACGGACTGATGTTCTACCGGATCATCGCCGATCAGGCACCGGAGTTTCTGAAAAAAGAGGGAATTCTGATGATGGAGATCGGACATGACCAGATGGGAGAGGTTACGAAGCTGTTTTCGGCGGATGACCGGTACAGCTTTGTGACGGGATTGAAGGATCTGGCGGGACGGGACAGAATCGTGACAGCGATCCTCTCGCCAAAAAAGAAATAGCAAAAAAACTGAAAAAACCGCTAAAAAAGGCTTGTTTTGCAGCAGAACCTGTGGTATAGTATAAAGGCTGTAGCGGATTTTACAGTAAACCAGAAAATTATGCGAAGGTCAGATACCGGAGCAGGAAAGAGGGAGAAACATGAAGGAAGGAATCCATCCTGATTATAAGGAATGTAAAGTTACTTGCGCATGTGGCAACACCTTTGTTACCAGATCCACGAAGGAAGAATTAAGACTTGACGTATGCTCAGCATGTCATCCGTTCTTTACCGGTCAGCAGAAGTTTATCAACAGAGGCGGCCGTGTGGAAAAGTTCAAGAACAAGTACAAGATCGACTAGTAATCAGAAGACGAAACCCGGAAGACACCTTCCGGGTTTTCCTTTGCCGTGAAAACCGCCATGAAAGGGGATTTTTGACTGTTTTTTCAAAGTTTCTGTTTTTCTGAAGCGGATTTTATGGTACAATAATAAATTAGGATATTACGAATTATACCCGGTTTTTGCGTGCCTGAAAACCGGAAAATATGTGAGAATAAAAAGTATAGGAGAATGACATGTTCGACAAACTGGATTTTATTTTAGAAAAATATGAAGAGCTGGCACTGAAGGTATCTGATCCTGACGTGATCAACAACCAGC
>JAQXSU010000316.1 GCA_029219125.1 Bacillota bacterium | reverse complement strand
CGCGGGTGGAATATACCCTGACGGAGACGGGGTGCAGTCTGAAGCCGGTTCTGGATGCCATGTGGGCGTGGGGCGAGGACTATAAGGCGAAGAATGAAAAATGAGAGTCGTCTGACATCTTGATTGCGTGATATCTTGATTGCGGAATATTACTGTTGATATTATTCCGAAAAAAGAATATACTAAAAACAGACAATCCAAACTTCCGAGGTGGGAAATGAAAGAGATGACAACCAGACAAGCCGCAGAAAAATGGGGAATCAGCGATCGCCGGGTGCGCATACTTTGCGCAGAGGGGAAGGTAGAAGGTGCTGAGAAAGTGGGAAGATCTTACCGCATTCCGGAGCATGCTGCCAAACCTGCGGACGGGCGATATAAAGAAGAGGAAGGATGCCGCTATCTGAAATGGGATGAGGCGGTGGTGGGCATCATTTCGCCGGATCAGGAAGTGCAGTTTACGCAGCCGGATTTCAATCCGGTGGTGTCCATGTATACCCGCGGACAAAATCGCTGGTCGGCAGAGCAGTTTGATACTTTCCTGTCGGAACGGATTGTCAGCAGAGACCGGCGGGATATCGAGCGAATTCTTTTCCGCTGTGGACTGTCTCAGTACGATGTTCGAAAGATTGCTGAGATTACCCGGGCCATGCATCCGAAGGATCTCTTATGGATTGCCCGGAGCCGTCAGGAGACCATGGACTCGGTGATGACGGATGTGTTTCAGTCGGTTTTCCTGCAGCGGACGGATCTGCAGGGGGACAGCGTAGACACACCAGAAGGATACAATATCAAGCGGTATGGCGTCTGGAAGGGAAAGTATGGTATTTTCAAGCAGCGAATTAGTCCGCTGGTGACGGATGTGGAATCAGAAATTGCGGTGAGTCTGCTGGGAGAGCGTCTTGGTGTGGCCTGCTGTCCGGCAGAGCGGGTAGACCAGAACACGGTGTTTTCTGCCTTTCTCTATGACTTTTCCAGAGAGTATATTGTGCATTTTCGCCGTCTGTTTGATGGGGTGCGCGGCGAAAATGAGTATGAAAATCTGGTGGGGGTACGGCCCCGGTTTCGGGACGAGATCGCCCGGATGATTCTGCTGGACTTTATTACCCGGCAGGATGACCGGCATCTTTCCAATATCGCGCTGAAGGTCTCGTCGGAGGGGGAAGCGTTTTATCCGCTGTATGACAATGGCCGGAGCCTCTTCTATGAAGATACGCCGGAGACGGTAGAGGCAGCGGCATGCGATATCGAAGGATATGCGACCTGCTTCGGATATACGGGAACCTACTGGGACTATGTGCAGCAGATTGCTGCGGAGCGCGGTAGCCTGGGCGGGCTTTTGGATCTGTCTGTAAGCCGCCGGGAAGTGGAGCTGATTCTGGAGCGCGCAGGCTTCGCAGGTTACCGGTTTCACGGTGCGCTGGAATGGATTATGAAGACGATAGAAATGATAAAGGAGCTGGGATAAACCTGGCTCCTTTCTGTTTGACATGAAATGCACAGCGTGTTATCATATATGATAACATAACAGCGGAAGGAGACGGAAGATGGACAGAATGGAAAGCGGCGTGGAGCAGATTCGCCAGAAGATGATTTCTATGATGGTGGAAGCACGGCTTGCACAGAACATGTCTCAGGCAGAACTGGCAAGGCGTGTCGGTACGCAGCGGTCGAATATCTGCCGTTTTGAAAGCGGACAGCAGAACGTGACCCTGGATTTTTATATTCGAATCGCCAGGGCATTGGGAACCGGTGAGGAAAAGACGTTGGAGATGCTGTGGGAAGCTGCCGGAACGCAGACTTCCGTAGAGAAGGCGTGATCCAGTGGCTGAGACGCCGTGTCATTCCGAAAAACCGGGCATTCGTGGATGAGATTCTGAAAAAGAACGGTGCTGCGCACTATTAACTCATAATTTATTGCATTAAATCATAAATAATGATATAATGATGAAATAATAATGAGGTAATAACGAGAGTGAGGCAGCACTATGGAAAAATGCATGGCTTATCTGAATCGAGTCTTTGGAGAAAGCATAATGATAGCAGAATATGAAAAT
>JAQXSU010000315.1 GCA_029219125.1 Bacillota bacterium | reverse complement strand
CGTTGTACTTTCAACATCGCTATGTTTTGCAGGGGAGCTGACCCTGAAGGAGAGCTATCCGAAGGACGGCGCCACCGGAGCGTCCATAGAAAACCTGGGTGTGAAGCTGTATTTTGACAGCAGCATGACAGCGGAGAAGGCCGGAAAGGTCAATGCGGATGTATTTACCCTGACCGGACCGGACGGAAAGAAACTGCCGACCAGAGTGCTGTATCCGGAAAAGGAAGAAGGCGTAGTGCTGGTTCTGCTGGATACCACTGCGGATCTGGATAAGGACGGCAAGGCAGATTATCAGACTGCCGTCAGCAACTCGGAGTACAAGCTGATGATTTCCGGAGATCTGACCGATGATAACGGAAATACCCTGGGTCAGGATCAGACCATCACCTTCACGACGATCAACCAGCAGATCGCCATCATGGTAAATATGCTGATGATGGTTGTCATGTTCGGCGGAATGATGTTCCTTTCCACGAAGCAGGCGAAGAAGGCTGCGCAGGAAGCAGGAACGAAACAGAAGGAAGAAGCCTTCAACCCATATAAAGAAGCCAAGAGAACCGGTAAATCCGTTGCGGAGGTCATGGAGCAGCATGAAAAGGAAGTGGCCCGCCAGGAGCGGAAAGCCAAAAGAGCTGCAAAGGACGAAGAGGACGATGTGGAGTGGATCGATGTGAACACTTACAGAGTCGCCAGAAAGCGGCCGATCTCTGAGGGAGGCGGCACCTATATCACTGGCAGAAAAGCGCTGGCAGAAGCGAAAGCTGCAGAAGCAGCCGCAAGAAAAGCACAGAAAGCTGCTGCCAAACGCAACGTGAAAAAGGGAAAAGGAAAGAAAAAGAAATAGAACGGCAGATGGATAGAATGAGAGGGGAACCTCTCATTTTGCCTACATGGATAGCAGAAATAACGATAAAAAAGACCGGTTTGGAGGTGAGGCTGTGACAGAGATCCATCTCAGAGCGTATGGAAAAATCAATTTATCTCTGGATGTGACGGGCGTGCGGCCCGACGGATTTCACGATTTGTCCACGGTGATGCAGCGTATTTCCCTGTACGACAGGATTCACATGGTCTGGGAGCCGGAGTCACCAAACCAGGAAGGAAACGGCCTGCAGAAAGAGAAAGGTCTGCGGATTCGGATCCGTACCAACCGACCTTATCTGCCGACGGATGAAAGAAATCTGGCCTATAAGGCAGCACTTCTCATGGAAGAACGGTTTGGACGGCAGGCAGGCGTGGGCAGCGGACAGCTTAGCATCTCCATTGTAAAAAATATCCCTGTAGCGGCAGGCCTTGCAGGCGGCAGCGGAAACGGGGCGGCGGTTCTCATCGGACTGAACCGGCTGTGGCACCTGGGACTGAATACCCGGCAGCTGTGCAGTCTGGGAGAGGAACTGGGTTCTGATGTTCCGTTCTGCGTTCTGGTACAGAATACCCGGTATCGGGCGGCACTGGCAACCGGCAGAGGAGAGGTACTCCGGCCCCTGCGAAAATCCATGAAGAAGTATATCGTACTGGCGAAACCGCCCTTCGGTGTTTCTACGAAGGAAGTCTTTCGTCACATCGACGAATACCATGCGGAATGCCATCCTGACAATCAGGCACTGGTTCAGGGCCTGGCAGCAGGGGATTATGAAGTCGTCTGCCGAAATATGATCAATGTGCTGGAACTATATACTCTGGAGCATTATGAACCGGTAAAAAAGCTGAAAGAGATTTTCGCAGAAAAAACGCCGGCAGAGAAAGTACTCATGAGCGGCAGCGGGCCAACGGTATTTGGAATCTATTCATCGGAAAGAGAAGCGAAAAAAGCATGTGAAACTATCCGCAGTCTGCGGTATGAAGCGTACTGGGCAAGTACAGACGGAAGATAAAGAATAGTATGAGGTGAAAACTATGTTGAATTTTGATTTGCAGAATCACAGACCACTTCGGGAGATTGTCTATGAAGAGTTGAAACGGCAGATTTTGATCGGCGAAATCGCTCCGGGCACCAGAATGATGGAAGTGGAGCTGGCAGATGTGATGGGCGTCAGCCGTACGCCGGTTCGGGAAGCCATCCGGAAGCTGGAAAAAGAAGGACTGGTCACGATCGAACCGAGAAAAGGAGCTTATGCATCCAACATCTCCATCAAGGATATGGTGGACGTACTGGAGGTCCGCCAGGGACTGGAAGGAATGGCTGCCGCCATCGCTTCCGGCAGGATCACGGAAGAACAGAAGGAAGCTCTGATGAATGTCATTGAGAAATACAGGGTAGCAGTAGATTCAGAAAATATCGAGGAGATTATCCGGTATGACGAAGCATTTCACTCCATGATCATCTCCATCAGCGGCAACAAGACACTGATGCAAGTCTTTTCTACAGTGCAGGAACTGGCACTTCGGTTCCGGTACATTTACTACGATGATTTCAACCGGTACGAAAGCATGCCGAAGGAGCATCAGCGGATTGAAGAAGCCATTTTCAGCGGTGACTCTGAAAAAGCCCGTGTGGCTGCCGGCGATCATGTGGCCCGTCTGAAGGATTTCGTCATGAAGGAAGGGGAAAAGGTATTCGGAGGAGCACATCCGGCAGAATAATCTAAAAACAGAACATAAAAAAACAGAGAGCTGATTCATTGCATCAGCTCTCTTTTACGTTCCATTTTCTTATTTCAGCAGATATTTTTTCTCTCCTGGCATATCCCTTCCTACCTGCGAATAGAATTATGGAGAGCGAGAATGATTGAACCGGCATGCAGGCTGCCGGACTGAAGGAAAGGGGACACACTATGACCTACGAAAAGGACATTCCTGATTTTGCGCTGGTTCCTGCGAAAGAACCGGAAGAACGGATTTTGATTCCCATTACCCAGGGAGCTGTCTACTGCCCGGTGCAGGTGACCAATATAACGGAAAAACCGAAGACTGTGATTACACTGGAAGAAGATGTGCTGGTGCCGGACACCCGTCCGGACTTGCGGGAGATCCTCCTGATCACCGGAAAAGTCCGCCTGTCAAATCGGGAAATCGATCAGATGGCGAAAAATGAGGATTCTGTCAGTCTGACCGGAGATGTGGATCTGCAGACACTGTACATACCGGAAAAAGGCGGCGTTCACGGGCCGGTGATATCCATCAGCAGCAGGCTGCCTTTCCGGGAGCAGTGGCACATCAGCCTGGAACCGGGTGCATCTATGCTGCTGGAGGCCAATGTGGAAAAAATCGACTGGATGGTCATCAATGAGCGGAAGTACAGAGTAAAGGTCACGCTGGGCATTCGGGCAAGCCAGTACCAGGATTGCAAGGTTCAGCTCTTCGAGGGGCTCACGGAAGAAAATCTGCAGACGCTGCGGGAAACGGTGGAGATCACCAGCGTGGCGCTCCGGAAGAAGGATGTGCTTTCTGTCCGGGAGGATCTGGAGAAAAAGGATGGAGATGCCGCACCTGAAAACATCCTGATGCAGCATATTTCCATCGTCGAAAATTATAAGCAGGCCGCCGGAGAAAAGGTAGTCATCAACGGCTTCATCTGCGTCAATCTGCTGTACCGGGCAGCAGGAACGGATGGGACAGCCGAAAGCAGCGGTATGCCTGGGGATGAGGCCATGACCCGGGAGGAGAAAGGCGGCGGCATGCAGCTCTGCCATCTGCAGGACAGAGTGGAGTTTACCCAGTTCATACCACTGTCTCAGCCGGGGCAGTGGAGCGGAAGCAATGTCTGCTTTGATGGCGGCGATTTAAAAGTAAAGCTGGTGCAAAATGAAGAGGGTGAAGATGTTTTTCGCCTGGAAGGGGATATCACAACCTGGGTGACCCTGTACCGAAATGTGGAAAAGGAAATCATCGTAGACGGGTATCATAAGGAAAAGAATTTTGTGTGCGACTTCGAGGAAGCATCCTGCAGGACACTGGTGGGGACTGCAGCCGGAGAATCCACTGTCAGAGAAATCATTTCACTGGAAAGCCCACACGGGGATGCAGAAGAGGTCATGTACGTGACGGGAGAGATTCTCAGCAGTGAAAGCCGGGCTGAAACCGGAAAAATCATCACAGAAGGCATTCTGTGCGGCAAGATGATCTGCAGGAGTACAGCCGGAGGTGAGACGGGAGCCGGATCCGCAGGCACTGACACATTTTTCGCAGTGAGTCGGGATCTGCCGTTCCGCTGCGTTACAGCCCTGCCGCAGCTTACAGGAAATGAAACTGTGACAGCACGAATTTATCTGAAAGATCTCTGGGCAGAGAAGATCAGCAGCAGGCAGCTGGAATTGAATGCGGCGGTCATGGTATGCAGTGAGGCCATGCGGCAGGCACCGTTTCCGGTCCTGAAGAATCCCGCCTTCGAAGAAACCCGCGGAGACCGGCATTCCAGGCCGATGGCCGTGTATATTACCAGACCGGAAGACACCCTCTGGTCCATTGCCAAACGTTTTCAGTCCACAGTGGATACCATCTGCCAGATTAACCAGATGGAGGAAGGAATTCTGCGGCCGGGCCAGAAACTGCTGATCCTCAGGTAAACAAAAAAGAAAAGACAAAAGAAAAGATACAGGTATATTTTTCGTCAGATAGGCCATACTCCTTACGCCTGAGAAAGACACAGGCAGGAGGGGTATATGAAAAAGTATTTCAGAAAGTGTGTAAATAATAAAAACAAACTGGAGTGGCAGCTGACCCTGGTAGTTTTGCTGGCACTCCTTACTATGGCCACGATGAGCAATTCTATGAAAAGCAGCCGGGAGACTGGAATGCAGGCAGTTTCAACTGGCGCATCACCTGCTGCCGCAGCTGAAACCGGAGGATATGGCAGCATGGACGTGCATGAAGGAATCCTGCGTCTCCATGTGATCGCAAACAGCGACAGTGAAGAGGATCAGGAGCTGAAGCTGCAGGTGAGAAACAAGGTGCTGGCCGGAATCCAGGAAGGACTGGCAGACTGTTTTGCCAGGGAGCTGGGCAGTGCGGCAGAAAGCGGTGAAGGCGGAATGCCGGAGCTGCAGCTGCTGGAGCAGAGGAGGGTGGAACTGACCAGAACATGGATCGGACGTCACATGGAAGAAATCCGGGATTGGGCTGAGGAAGAAATAAAGGAACAGGGATACAGTTATACGGTTGAAGCAAGTCTGGGAATCACATGGATTCCTGAAAAGAAATACGGCGGGATTTATTTCCCTGCAGGAAACTACGAAGCACTGCGAATCGTCATCGGCGAGGGGAAAGGCCAGAACTGGTGGTGCGTTATCTTTCCGCCCCTCTGTCTCATAGAAGGATGCAACGAGGAAGAAGCAGCCAGGCTGGAAAAACTGTACGGCGATAAAGTAATCCTGAAGTTCAGAATACTGGAGCTGCTGCGTTCCTGAAGACAGCCGAAAAATCCCCGCCGGATCTGGTCCGGCGGGGATTTTTCGGTTTGTAAAGTTTATGGAAATGAAAAAGTTAAGTTATTAGCTTTGAAAACTGCAAGTTGCTCTTTACTGCTGCTCCTGCCGACCTGACTGTCCAGACTGGCCTGACTGTCCAGACTGGCCGGAAGCGGAGCTTTCCGGAATATCCTTGGAATCCTCCAGTACCAGAGAAATTTCGATCAGCTTGTTTTCACGTACGATTGTGAATGTAACCTCGTCTCCTACGCTGTGCTTCTGGATCAGGCTGATGAGCTGAGAACCGCTGGTGATCTTGGTGTCATCCAGATAATAGATCATGTCACCCTTTTGCAGGCCGGCTTTCTGTGCGTTATTTCCCGTAACGTCCATGATATAAACACCGGTGATCTGCACGCCATACTGCATTGCCTTGGAAGCATTGGTCAGATCCAGAATGGAGATCCCTGCTGCAGGACGTCCTTCCACATATCCGTTTGTAATGAGAGAATCAGATACCTGCTTTACCAGATCGGACGGAATGGCAAATCCCAGTCCTTCTGCTTCGGAGCTTGCGGATTTGGCTACGACGACGCCGATCAGATTTCCACTCTGGTCGAAAAGGCCGCCGCCGGAGTTGCCCGGGCTGATGGAAGCGCTGGTCTGGATCAGCGTCATAGTCTTTCCATCTACTGTGATCTCACGTTCCAGTCCGCTGACAATGCCTTCGGAAGCACTGCCGGCCAGAGTTCCCATAGGGTTTCCGATGGCTACGGTCAGATCTCCCACATTCAGTGCGGAGCTGTCGCCGAAGGTTACAGGAATGAGACCGGTTTTATCGATTTTTATCACCGCCACATCGGTCTGCTCATCCGTGGCAACCAGCGTGGCCGTTACTTCTATACCGTCGTGGAGCGTCACCTTGATATTGCTTGCACCTTCGATGACGTGGTTATTGGTAACGATGTATCCGTCTTCAGAGATGATAACGCCGCTTCCGGCACCCTGTGTAACATACTGCCCGAACCAGGAATCTGTGGATACGGATTCGGTGACGATGGCTACCACAGAGTTTTCATTTTTCGCCACAATCTCCTGTACGGAAAGGGTGCTGCCCGTATTCTGTGCCAGGTTGTAGTTGGTGGTAGTAATGGACTTGTCAATGGTAGTGCCGCCGAATATGCTCATGGCTGCGGCATAGGCACCGGCTCCGATAACCGCCGAAAAAACCATGGCGAAAATCAGCGTGATGACGAAGGCCTTTCTGGTCACGTATTTCGGTTCTTTCTTTTTCTTTGCCGTATTCTGAGGAGCAGAATAATCTGCATCATAGATCGTGCGAGCTGTATCTTCTGCCTGCGGCTTTGGATCTGTCATTATGAATCCTCTTTCGTCGCTTTCACTGTTTCCAAATCTGTTCCAATCGTCCATTCTTTTGTACCTCCTTCTGAAGATGATTAAATTATATACATCTTTTGTGTAATTTTAGTGTAAAAAAAATGAGAAGTATGATAAAATGATATGATGTATTCAGAATCAAATTGTGTTGACAGATGCGGCGCAGGGGAATATATATAGTATGGAAAGAGAACAGCAGGAATATACCAGCTGGTGCAGGCAGGAACTCTCAGAAGAACTGCGGTATCAGCTGCTTGAAATAAAAGAAAATGAAGAGGAAATATACGACAGATTCTGCAGGGGCCTTACATTCGGCACTTCCGGCATGCGCGGACGCATGGGCGTGGGAACCTGCCGGATGAATCCGGTGGTGGTACGCAGGGCGACCCTGGGCATTGCTGATTATGTCAGCGGGCGATATGCACAGCCGGCTATTGTAATCAGTTATGATACCCGCCTGCATTCAGAGGAATTTGCCCGTGTCACGGCAGAAACCCTGGCGGAAAGAGGAATCGATTCCTGGATCATGAGCGAGCCGCAGCCGGTACCGCTGCTGTCTTTCGCTGTGCGCAGCATGGGCCTTGCCGGTGGAATCATGATCACAGCAAGCCATAACCCGCGGGAGTATAACGGTTATAAGGTGTATGACCATTTCGGCAACCAGATTGATGACGAAAAGGCCAGACGAATTGAAGCATGTATCGAAAGCCACGGCTACTTCGAGAAGGCAGAAAGCAAGGCGCATTCACGGGGCAGGATTCGGATGGTTCCACAGGACATCATTGAAGACTACCGGAAAAATATATCTGACCGGGCAGTCTGGTGGCAGGCAGATGCTTCGGAATGCAGAAAGGTCATGGAAAAATTATCTGTCATCTATACGCCCCTTAACGGCACCGGGCTTTCCCATGTGACGGAGATACTGAGCCGCCTTGGCATAAAGGATCTGGACGTGGTGGAATGCCAGAAAGAAGGAGATGGCCGGTTTGCTACCTGCCCGTCTCCCAATCCGGAGAATCGCAAGGCTTTCGCCGAAGCAGAAAAGCTGGCGGAAAAAAGAATCGCAGAAGGCAGGAAGCCTGCTGACCTGCTCCTTGCCACGGATCCGGACAGCGACAGAATGGGTGCTATGGTGAGAGTGGGGAGCGGATATATTTTGCTCAGCGGCAACCAGGCGGGAGAACTGATCTTTGACTATCTTTGCGATGCCGCAGGCGGTCCGGAAGGAAAAAACCTGAAGAACCGGGTCGTTTACAAGTCGCTGGTCTCCAGTCCTCTGGCAGATCGGATCGGCCAGGTGCGGGGAGTCACTGTGGAGAATACCCTGACCGGATTCAAGAATATCGCCCTGAAGATGGAACAGCTGCGGCAGGCGGGCCGGGAAGAGGACTTTCTTTTCGGTTTTGAGGAGAGTCACGGGTATCTGTATGGAACCTATACGCGGGATAAAGACGGCGTGATGGCCTGCCAGCTGCTTTGCCTGGCGGCGGGATGCTGCATGAAGGATAATATGACGCTGATGGAAAAACTGGATCAGCTCCATGAGACTTACGGATATATGGAAACGAGAGCCGGGGCGCTGCATTTCCAGAGAGAAAAGGACCGAAAGGTCATGGCTGAAATCATGGAAGAGCTGTTTGCAGGCAGCCTGCAGACGGTCTTCGGACATTCTGTGGAGATGGACCGGACCTATGAAAAAGAGAGTGTTTTTCAGGGAACGGTGAAGACGACAGGTTCTTCGGATGAAGACGGGCGCTGCAGACAGCACCGGTTTGTAATCCGGCCTTCCGGAACGGAGTTGAAGCTGAAGTCTTACGTGTTTGCGGAGGGTCGGGATCAGGAAGAGGCCTCTGAAGCGGCAGATGCCATTCTGAAGGAACTGACAGCATGGCTGAATATGAAAAAAGAGGAGAAAACGCAATATGAGTAAAGTAGTAACTGCGATAGATAAAAGCGGATCTTTCCGGGTATATATGACCATTTCTACGGATCTGGTGGAAACAGCCAGAAAAATTCATGAAACCACACCGGTGGCCACGGCAGGACTGGGAAGAGTGCTGACCGGTACCGGCCTGATGGGACTGCTTCTGAAAAACGAAAGCGATAAGCTGACGGTACTTTTCAAGGGAGATGGTCCGGCGCAGCAGATTCTGGCCACGGCCGACGGAAACGGACATGTGAAGGGCTTTATTGCCAATCCGGATGTGGACCTGCCGCTGCGGCCTGACGGCAAGCTGGACGTGGGCGGTTCCCTGGGCGTGGGAGAACTGACGGTGATCAAGGATCTCGGTCTGCGGGAGCCGTATATCGGGAAAATCGCACTGGTTTCGGGCGAGATTGCCGAGGATCTGACCGCTTACTATTATATTTCGGAGCAGCAGAATACGGCAATCTCTCTTGGAGTGAAGATCGATACGGACTATTCGGTCCGCTGCAGCGGCGGCATGATCATCCAGATGCTGCCGGATGCAGAAGAGGGAGCGGTGGACGCCCTGGAGGAAGTCATCGGAAAGATGAAGCCGGTGACTACTCTGATCGAAGAGGTACTGGCAGCCGGTCAGGTGCGCAGTGAGGAAGGCCTGGTCACGGACCTCCTGCGGCATACGTTCCGGGATCTGCCGGAGGAATATCAGACAGAAGTACTGGAAATACGGGATCTGACATGGGTCTGCGACTGTTCTGAAGAACGGCTGGAGCAGGTTCTCATGACCATTGGCCCAAAGGATCTTCGGGAGATTATAGAAGAAGACGGGCAGGCAGAACTGGTCTGCCAGTTCTGCCGCAAGGCATACCATTTCGACAAGGCACATCTGCAGAGCATTCTGAGCAGCGTGGAGAAGGCATAATATAGAAGACAGAAAGCAAAAGGAGGCATTGCGTATGGATTTATATAAGACGTCTGAGGTACCGCAGGCGGAGAGAAAGCGGATCGGCATTATCTTCGGGGGGAGATCCGGTGAGCATGAAGTATCTCTTCTGTCGGCGGCATCTGTAATCCGGGCCATGAACCGGGAAAAGTTTGAGCTGGTGTATATCGGCATCACGAAAAAAGGAAAATGGCTTCTGTATGATGGTCCGGTGCAGGCCATTGAAGACGGCAGCTGGGAAGAAACGGCGGTTCCGCTGGATCTGAGCCGGCTGACGGAGGTGATGGATTTCGCTCTGCCGGTGGTACATGGACCCTACTGTGAAGATGGAAAGCTGCAGGGACTGCTGGAAATGGCGGATATTCCTTATGGCGGCTGCGGCGTGCTGGCATCAGCTGTGGCCATGGATAAGGCGCTGGCCAAGGATGTGTTTCTCCGTCACGGGCTGCCGGTATGCCGTCACCTGCTGGTGAGCAGATATCAGATTCAGACAGTACCGGAAGAGATTCGTGCCAGGGTGGAGGAAGAGATCGGATATCCTTGTTTCGTCAAGCCGGCGAATATGGGATCCAGCGTAGGAATCAGCAAAGCCGCAGACAGTGATTCGCTGCAAAGGGCAATGGAACTGGCGGCACGCTATGACCGGAGAATCATCATTGAAGAGGGTGTTTCCTGCAGGGAGGTGGAAACCGCTGTTATAGGCAGCGAGTTCCCGGAAGTCGCCGCAGTGGGTGAAATTCTTTCGGGCGGTGAATTCTATGACTATACCGCCAAGTACACCGACGGAGTTTCTGCCATGTCCATTCCCGCCAGCCTGCCGGAAGATACTACCCGGGAAATTCAGCAACTGGCCTTAAAGGCCTATAAGGCAATCGACGGAGACGGTTACGCCAGAGTGGACTTTTTCATCGAAAAAGAAACAGGAAAAATATATCTGAATGAAATCAACACGCTGCCGGGATGTACGAAATACAGCATGTTTCCTCTGCTGTGGAAGGAAACCGGCCTGGAATACGACAAACTTCTGGAAAGGATTATAGAAACAGGGTATGAGAGATATTACGATAAAAATCACCGGGAAGCAGGTTTATGAAAACCATGAAGAAGATCAGATGGAGTTTATCACAGACGGAAAGCTTTATCAGAGAAACAATGCAGTGTATATGATTTACGATGAAAGCGAGGTATCCGGCATGGAGGGCTGCAAGACCACACTGAAGCTTTCCGGAGATACACTGCGGCTGAAGCGGATCGGAGAGGGAGGCAGCGGCAGCGAACTGTATTTCGAAAAGAATCAGAGATTCTGCAGTACGTATGATACTCCTTACGGACCGATGGATATCGAGGTGCTGACCCGTTCTGTCGATAATCATTTTGATATGGAAACCTTAAGCGGCGTCATTGCCATCTGCTATGACGTGAGCCTGCAGGGCATGGCTGAAGGAAAAAACCGAATAGAAATAAAAGTAATGTAAGCGGAGAATGTAAGCAGAAAGCGAAAGGAAAGAGGAGAAGAAAGATATCATGGTGAGAAAAGGTTTTGATCCGGAAAAGTACATTGAAGAACAGACCAAGTACATCAGAGAGCGAATCGGTCACGGAAACAGCCAGCGTCTGTATCTGGAGTTCGGCGGCAAACTGGTTCACGATAAGCATGCCATGCGGGTTTTGCCGGGATTCGATGAAAATGCCAAGATTAAGCTGCTGGAGAAGATGAAGGAGCAGGCTGAAATCATTATCTGCATCTATTCCGGCGATATCGTAAACAGCAAGACCCGGCAGGATTTCGGCATCACCTACGATCTGGAGGTGCTGCGGCTGATCGATATCTTCAGGAAGCATGATCTGAAAATCAACAGCGTGGTTGTGACCCGCTATGAGGATGCGCCGGCCGTCAATATGTTTATCAATAAGCTGGAACGCCGGGGGATCAGAACCTATAAGCACTGCTATACCAAAGGTTATCCAACGGATGTGGACACCATCGTCAGTGAAGAGGGATACGGAGCCAATCCGTATATCGAAGTGACCAAACCGCTGGTAGTGGTTACCGGCCCGGGCGGCGGTTCCGGCAAGCTGGCCACCTGTCTGTCACAGCTGTATCATGAGTTTCGGCAGGGCAGGAAGGTGCGTTATGCAAAGTTTGAAACCTTCCCGATCTGGAATCTGCCGCTGAAGCATCCTGTAAATATCGCTTATGAGGCGGCGACGGCCGATCTGAGAGATGTGAATATGATCGACTCCTTCCACCTGGAGGCATACGGCGAAAAGGCAGTGAATTACAACCGGGATCTGGAGGTTTTTCCGGTCGTAAAGCGAATCATCGAAAAGATTACCGGGGAAGAGGCAGAGTATAAATCCCCGACGGATATGGGTGTCAACCGTGTGGGCTTCGGCATCTATGATGACGAAGCCGTGCGGGAGGCTGCTGTTCAGGAGATCATCCGCCGGTTCATGATCGCCAAATGCGATTATAAAAAAGGAAAAATTACGGAAGCAACGCTGGAACGGTCTGAGCTTCTGATGAAAGAAGTCAATGCCTCGGAAGAAGACCGGGCCGTGGTGCAGCCGGCACGGGAATACGCAGAGTACAAGCGGAGCCTGGATCCGAAGTATCTGAATATGGTAGCCATGGCCATCGAAATGCCGGACGGCTCCATTGTAACCGGCAGGAGCTCCCACAGAATGGCCGCAGCAGGTGCTGCAGTCCTCAATGCAGTGAAAAAGCTGGGAGGTATCCCGGACGATCTGTACCTGATCGCACCGAACGTGTTCAGCAGCATTCAGCAGCTGAAAGACGATGTGCTTCATCATGACCGGACAAGCCTGAATCTGGAGGAGGTGCTGACAGCGCTGTGCATTTCCGCAGAAACAAATTCCTGCGCAGACAAAGCGGTGAAGATGCTGGAGAAGCTGCAGGGCTGCAAGGCACACTGCACCGCCATCCTCAGCGATCGTGACGAGCAGACGCTGCGAAGCATGGGCATCGACGTGACCTGTGATCCGGAATATGTGACGACCAATCTGTATTTTTCATAATGAATTCGGCAATGCATGTAGTTTATAAGGATTTTAGGTAAGAAAATGAGTAAAAAAACAAGCCGGAGGCGCAGAGACAGCGTCACCAGGGAAACGATTGAACGAAAAGAACAGTTTAAGTATCAGCTACTGCTGCAGGGCGTTGCCGTAGGCATTCTGGTGGGAATTGTGGTGGGACTTTTTCGATTTGCCCTTCAGAAGGCAGAGGAGATTCGCAATTTATACATCGCTGCAGCAGAAGAGAGCGTGCTGCTTTCCATCTGCGGAATCTTTATTCTGCTGTTCCTTTCGGTTGTGGTGGTCTTTTGCCTGAAGCGGGAACCTCTCTGCTCCGGCAGTGGAATACCTCAGGTAAAAGGGGAACTTCGGGGGCACATTAATGCTAACTGGCTTCAGGTCATCCTGGCGAAATTTCTGGGCGGTGTGGCTGCCATCGGCGGCGGTCTGTCCCTGGGCAGGGAGGGTCCGAGTATTCAGCTGGGTGCCATGGTGGGAAAGGGCTTTTCCCGTCTCACCAACCGGCTGCGCACGGAAGAAAAAATGCTGATGAGCTGCGGAGCCGGTGCAGGTCTTGCGGCAGCCTTCGGTGCACCTCTTGCCGGAGTCGTCTTCGTGCTTGAAGAATTACATAAGAATTTTTCCCGTGAAGTACTGCTTTCCACCATGGCGGCAGCCATTTGTGCCGACTGTATCGCATCCTCCATCTTTGGGCTGACACCGGTCTTCGATTTCGGAGATATTCTTGAGCTGCCTCTGTCCCGTTACTGGATGGTAGCATTGCTTGGTATCGTGCTGGGTGCGTTCGGAGTATTCTACAACCGCAGCATTGCATTCATGCAGGACTTTTATGGACGTTTGAAGCCGGTATGGCTGAAAGCCGCGATTCCTTTTATTCTGGTAGTAATCCTGGCGGTCCTGTGGCCGGAGATGCTGGGAAGCGGCCACCATCTGGTGGGTGAAACGGCGGCAGGCTCCTTCCCGCTGAAGCTGCTTGCTGTCATACTGGTCATCAAATTCCTCTTTTCCGGATTCAGCTTCGGTACCGGAGCACCGGGCGGGATTTTCCTTCCGCTGCTGGTTCTGGGCTCCATCAGCGGCGGCCTGTTTACGGAGGCGGTCAGTCCTCTGTTCGGATTTGAGGAAACCTATATCAGCAATTTTGTGATTCTCGGCATGGCAGGATACTTTTCAGCTATTGTCCGTGCTCCCATCACCGGAATCATCCTTATCAGTGAAATGACAGGTTCCCTGGGGAATCTGCTGGGGTTGTCCCTGGTTTCGCTGACCGCCTATCTGACTGCGGAACTGCTGAAAGGACAGCCGGTTTACGATCAGCTTCTGAACCGGATGCTGTCAGGCGGCGTAAGCAAAAAACCGAAGAGAACCAATAAGGTTCTCATTGAAAGCGAAGTTTATCTCGGATCACAGGTTGCCGAAAAAAGCCTGGCGGCGGTAAATCTTCCTGCAGGCTGCCTGGTCGTTTCAATCCTCAGAGACGAAAAGGAATTTGTGCCCAACGGTTCTACCATTCTGGAAGCCGGAGATAAGCTGATACTTTTGTGTGATGAATTTTTCGCTGCGGAGCTGGAGGACCAGCTGGATCAGCTGTGTAAATCGGTGGCCATCGGTTAGATGGCCCCTTTCTTTTTTTGCGCTTTTCTAATCCTTCTGCTTCACGCAGCGGCAAGCCTTTTTCTGTTCCAATCGTATTCGATCGGTCATCTCCAACAGCTCTGCCCGCTCCATAAGCAGTCCCTTGGAAAAGGGAGACAGTCTCCTGTAAATGGACAGAAGCCGCAGATCTTCTGCACCGCAGAGTTTGGAACAGTCTGCCTGGCTGGCTACACTTTCAGGATCGGAGTCCAGCAGAATCTCCATCCGAATGCCGAAAATACGTGCCACATCATACAGCAGTTCCGGATCAGGGCAGCGTTTCCCGCTTTCGTACAGGGCATACAGCGACCGGTCGATCTGCAGGCGTTCAGCCAGCTCCTTCTGGCTGAAACCATAACTCACACGCAGACGTTTCAGATTTGATGCCAGACGCATCTGGGTATTATACTTCATCTCGTTTCGTTCTCCTTTTTTTTGAATCTTCAGTCCCCGTCTCATCCATGCCCCTTCTGTTGTAACAGAGGCTTTCAACTCTGTCTTTCGTTGCAGAATCTGCGGAGTTTTTCGGATAATCTGCACTTTTTAGGCTGTCAGCTGATAAAATATGCTTACAGCATATGTTGAGCCGAAGTGTTTCCCAGTATGCTTTATAGAAGAGACTTTCCGGGTGAAGCGCGGAATGAAAGAGGAGACTATTTCGGATGGCTGAAAACAGAGAAAAAGTATTGAATCAAAAGGAAATCGGACGAAGAGTGCGGCTTCGGCGAGATTATTATGGACTGAGCCGGGAACAGCTGGCGGAAAAAATTGAAGTATCCAGTCAGTTTATTACTGATATTGAATATGGACACAGAGGAATGTCTCTGGAAACGCTGTATAAAATGAGTCAGGTTCTTCAAACTTCCGCAGATTATTTTTTAGCAGGGAAAATACAGGAAGAAGAGGACGAGGAAACCGCTCTTTTTCGCGAGGAAATAAATGCCGCATTAAGTAAGTGCAGCAAAGAACAGCTGAAAGGTGTCAGTCAGATGATCCGAATTTATGAAGATGGCAGCAGGATGAAGTAAGTATGCTGTTTTCCCGACTGACAGAGGATGAACAGGAAGAACTCCTGCTTGATCAGATGAAAGCGGGAAGGGCATTCCTGAAGGCTTTTCCCATTCAGGAAAGTGATGCGGAAGAAATTCTGCAGGAAACACTCATCACCATCTGGAGACGGTACGACACCCTGCGCAGCCCTTCCAGGGTGAAGGCGTGGGGAAAAACGATTTTGCGGAACAAAATCCGCAAATACTTTCGGCGTCAGAAGACAGAATATGCACGATGTGTGACCTTCACCCAGTACGAAGCAGACCCGTATGAGCGTGAACCGATTTCCGAACGGCTGGTCTATGAGGAGATGAAACGGTTTGAGGACACCGAATTATATGAGATGGTCATGGGTCTTGGGTTCCCGGCCAATACGATTCTGCAGCTGCACTATCAGTATGAGGAACCCTTTGAGGAGATTGCCCGCATGCTGCATATGAAGCCCGGTACGGTTCGGAGTATCGCCTGCCGCAGCAGGGAAAAGCTGAAAGAAATGATACTGGCGGGACCGGCAGAAGAAAAACAGAAAGGGGTGCAGACGTATGGAAGATAAATACAGGAAGCTGGTCGATGAACGGATCGGCAGAGCCCTCGAAGCGGGTTCCACGGGAGCGACGTCATCCCCCAAAATCTGTTCTCCCGGCTGCGTTTCGGATGCAGGGCCTTCGGATACAGGAACTTCGGAGAGGGACGAGCTTCGAAAGCTGCTGGATGCTGCCTGCCGGCAGCGTGAAACACGCCGCCGCATTCTGCGCCGCCGTGCGGTTTCTCTGGCAGCTGTTTTTGTTTGCATTTTTTCTCTCCTGGGAGGACTGTATTTCAAAGGATTCTTCCAACCGGAAGAATCACAGGCTGATCGCAACAAGGATAAACCTGCTGCAGCGGAAAACGGGAGCATTGTAATCGGCGGAAACGGAAGCGGTAATTTGGAAATGTGGACTGCAGTGTTCAGCGCATATGAGGACATTCCGGATGTGTACCGGCAGGAGATGGTCTGGTTTGACTGTATTCCGGAAGGATATGAAGTCAGATCTATTGAAATTCAGAATATGAAAACACTTCAAAAAACGATGATCACGTTGCAGAGCTTGTCCTCTGAGGAAATCCGGATCGAGGAACTGAAATATGATTTGGAAAATGATGCAGTGGCAATTTTTAATAATTATGAAAAGAACGAGGAAATAAACGGGATAGAAGTATATTCGAGGACAGAAAAGAAACGAAGACATTACGCATTCTATTTTGAAGGAACAGAGTTGAAGATAAAGGTACCTGCAGACAAAAGAAAAGAAACAGAGGCTATGATAGCCTCTGTCAGAACTGATTCGAATATGTGGTGAAGATGAAAGTGGAATCTCCGATATAATCCTTGCTGACGCATTTAATGCGGTAGATGACACCTTCTGAAAGATGGGTGTATGTATTTCCAAAGAGGAATGTTTCTTTTTTCGAACCGTTATTGAAAAATACATACTCTTCATTCTGCCAGTCGTTGACCCATTCTCCGTTTTCTTTTTTCTGCAGGTAGATGATGATACTGTACCGGTCCACCACTTCAGTGAAGGAGACAGAAACGGCCACATCTGCAGTCGTTCGGCCTGTGCGGTTGGTCACGAAGGTCACCGAATCCGTATCTCTTGGCTGAATTCCTGTCTCTGCATAGGCGCTGACCGCAGCGGCAAGCAGAAGAACCAGAATCATGACTGTACATAAAACTTTCTTTTTCATTTTTAACTCCTTTCGTTTTGAAATATGATTTGACACTTTCACCACATATTATATATTATAATGGGAGTATGTGAAGTCGAAATATGTCACAATTTGTTGCAATCTGCAAACCTTTGACTGAGGCACAGGTGAACTGTCCGATGAAGCTTTTTTCGCTTCAGAAAAAATTAAAAAAAATATTATCTAAAATGGGGTTCCATTTTTGCAAAAGTATGATATAATGTATACATGAGAAAAAGTTAATTTTTTAACGAAACCGGCGGCGCGACAAGAAGCTTGACCGGTTTCTGCCACGCAGCGAAGAGGCAGGTGTATGAGGCAGAGGCGGGTTAACGTTTTCTTATGCAGTCGGATGAATAACACATCCGGCTTCCCACCGTGCGTGGATTGAAAGAAACAAACAAACATATTTTAAGGAGGCATTGAATATGAAAAAAATCGGTGTATTAGGAACAGGTACCATGGGTGCCGGAATCATCCAGGTACTGGCACAGAACGGATATGAAGTTGTTATGAGAGCAAGAAGAGAATCTTCCGTAGAGAAGGGTATTGCTACCGTAACCAAGAATCTGGATAAGATGGTTGCCAAGGAAAAGATCACTGCAGAGGAAAAAGAAGCGATTCTGAGCAGAATCACCGGTTCCACCGATATCAACATCATCGCGGATGCTGATCTGGTCATCGAAGCAGCAACGGAAGACATGGAATCAAAGAAGGCCCTGTTCGCAGAACTGGATAAGCTTTGCAAGCCTGAAACTATCATTGCTACCAATACATCTTCTTTATCCATTACTGAAATCGCTGCTGCAACCGGCAGACCTGACAAGGTTATCGGCATGCACTTCTTCAACCCTGTTCCTGCAATGAAGCTGGTTGAAATCATCAAGGGCCTGGCTACTTCCGATGAAACCAGAGACACCATCGTTGCTCTGACAGAAGCACTGGGCAAGACTCCGGTAGAAGTAGAAGAAGCTCCTGGATTCGTTGTAAACAGAATCCTGATCCCGATGATCAACGAAGGTATCGGCATCCTGGCTGACGGCGTTGCAGATGCAAAGGGCATTGATACTGCAATGAAGCTGGGCGCTAACCACCCGATGGGACCTCTGGAATTAGGCGACCTGATCGGTCTGGACGTTGTACTGGCTATTATGGACGTTCTGTACACCGAATACGGCGATCCGAAGTACAGAGCACATACTCTGCTGAGAAAGATGGTAAGAGCCGGCAAGCTGGGAAGAAAGACCGGTATCGGCTTCTACGATTACAGAAAATAACATCCATATATAAATTACTTACCCGAAAAAGGACTCCGAAATGCGGAGTCCTTTTTTTGCCGTTTTGCAGCCGGATATTGACAAGGGATTCCGCAGTGGATATGATAAGAATACAATTTGATCAAACAAATGGAGGAGAGTCTTTTGGGAATTTTCAAAAAAGAGGAATATATGAAAGATCTGGAGACGCTGGTGAATATAGACAGCGGATCTTCAGATATTGAGGGCCTGAACCGGGTGGCAGATTTTCTCTGCAGGAAATATGAAGAAATCGGTCTTTCGCCGAAACGGACAGCGCAGGGGCCGGACAGCCGGCCGTATGTGGAGATACTGACCCATCCGGAAGCCGATGAAGTAGACGTACTGTTTCTGGGTCATTTGGATACTGTATTTGACAGAGGTACGGCGGCAGAACGGCCGTTTACCCTCAGCGACGATGGGAAATGGGCCTATGGGCCGGGTGTAGGTGATATGAAGGCAGGAGATTTGCTGGCATTTCATCTGACCAGAGCGCTGCGTGAAGAATGTCCGCAGCTGAAAATCTGCGTCTGTCACAACAGTGATGAAGAAACAGGCTCTGAGGATTCAGAGCAGGCGATGCAGAACATCGCCGCAAGAAGCAGGTATGCTTTCGTACTGGAACCGGGCAGACCGGGAGGCCATTTCGTTTATCAGCGAAAAGGCGTGGCAGACATTGTGATCCGATGCCATGGAATCGCGTCTCATGCAGGAAATGCACCGAAGGATGGTGCCAGCGCCATTCTGGAGATGGCAGATCTGGTGCAGAAAATGCACGGACTGACGGATTTTGAGACGGGTTTGACGGTAAACGCAGGCGTCATTAAAGGCGGAAGTGCATCCAACGTTGTGGCAGCCCAATGTGAGGCTGTATTTGATGTGCGCTTTACCAGCTTCGAGCAGCTGGACGAATTTCTGCAGAAGCTGAATCGTCTGTGCACAGATCCTGTGGTAGAGGGTGTGGAGGTCACCTGGGAAAAGCTTTCACAAATGCCGCCGATGAAACCCAATGAGAATACCAGAGCGATGATAAAGCTTCTTCGGGAAGAAGCAGAGAAGTTGGGAATCCATCCGGATTTTCTCAGTGTGGGCGGCGCATCTGACGGCAGTCTGCTGTCGGAAATGGGCACTGCAGTCATGGACGGCTGCGGACCGGAAAGCGATAAGTATCACAGTGCAGATGAATTTCTTCGGGTAGACTCCATCGAAGAGCGGTTTCATCTGCTGCTGGGCGTCATCAAAGGCCTGGCATAAAACATTGTCACAGAAAAATAACTTGTTTTTTTGCTGCGGGAAGTATATGATAGTTTTGACTGATTATTGTAATTCATCTGAACAATTCTTTCAAAAATAATTCTGAAAACGTAAAGTCGTAAAAATCTGAAAGGTGCAGCCCTTCTGGCAGGCTGTGTGAAAGGAATCCCATGAGAGAGAAAAAAACCATAACGGAAGAAATTCCAACTGTTGACACAGCACAGGAAAGTGCTGTGAAAAGTGAGAAACCGGCGGTGCAGGAAGAAAAACCAAAGCCGAAACGGCCAAGAGGAAGACCGTCGAAGGCGAAAGCACAGTCTGATGAAAAAACAGAAATTCAGGAATCTGTAAAAGAACAGGTGCTGCAGCCTGTGCAGACATCGGATGTACAGGCAGAAGCTGCAGATCCTGCAGACTTCATTCCGGAAGAGGTGCAGCCGGAAGCGGAAGCAGGGGTGCGTCAGCAGAATCAGAGCCGGAGCGAACGCCCCGAGGTGGAAGGTATTCTGGAAATCCAGGAAGAAAACAATTTCGGCTTTCTGCGGTTTTCCAATTTTTTAACCAGTGACAGAGACATTTATGTGTCTCCAACCCAGATCCGAAGATTTAATCTGAAGACGGGAGATAAAATCCGGGGTATTACCCGCCTTCCGAACCCGGGAGAGAAATTCGGTGCGCTGCTGTATGTGCTGACCGTGAATGGAGATGAGCCGGGTGCGGCCATCCGAAGACCGGATTTCGACAGCCTGACGCCGGTCTTTCCGTATGAGCGTCTGCGGCTGGAAACGGATACCAAGGGGTTGGCAATGCGAGTTATCGATCTGGTGGCTCCCATCGGGAAAGGACAGAGGGGCCTGATCGTGGCACCGCCAAAGGCCGGAAAAACTGTGCTTCTGAAGCAGGTGGCCCATTCCATCGAAGAGAATTATCCGGAAGTGGAACTGATTGTACTGCTGGTGGATGAACGTCCGGAAGAAGTTACAGATATGAAGCGGTCGCTGAAGAGCGGAGAGGTACTTTTCTCCACATTTGACGAACAGCCGCAGCATCATGTGAAAGTGGCGGAAATGGTACTGGCGAGGGCGCAGCGTCTGGCGGAACACGGAAAAGATGTTGTAATCCTGCTGGACAGCATTACCCGGCTGGCCAGAGCGTATAATCTGGTGGTGCCGGCTTCCGGAAGAACCCTGTCCGGCGGTTTGGATCCCGGTGCCCTTCACAAGCCGAAGAAATTCTTCGGTGCGGCAAGAAAGCTGGAAGAAGGCGGATCCATCACCATTCTGGCGACAGCACTGGTAGAAACAGGAAGTCGCATGGATGATGTTATATTTGAGGAATTTAAGGGTACAGGTAATATGGAGCTGCATCTGGACAGAAAGCTGTCTGAGATGAGGATTTTCCCGGCAGTGAGCCTGAATAAATCGGGCACCAGAAGAGAAGATCTGCTTCTGGACCAGGATGAAATGGAAGCCGTCTGGCTCATGCGCCGGGCCATGGCAAACACCAGCCCGCAGGATGTGACGGAAACCATTATTGACAACCTGGCCCATACCAGAAACAATAAGAATTTTGTACAGATTATCAAAAAAGTATTTATGAACGCATAGCATAAGGAAAACAATATGGATTTAAAAAAAGTATTTTTGAAAGACGCCTGCCCTACATCCATCGGCGGACAGGCCATTATGGAAGGAATTATGATGCGGGGGCCTGAGCGTACTGCCATCGGAATCCGCATGCCGGACGGAAGAATCTTCATGAAAACCGAAGCAAACCCGAAGGGAAGCAAATGGGGGAAGATACCTATCATCCGGGGCGTGGTCAACTTCGTGAACTCTCTGGTATACGGCACCAAGGTGCTGATGTACTCGGCGGATAAGCTGGAGGAATTCTATCCAGAAGACTATGAAAAGGATAAATTTGATGTCTGGGTGGAGGAAAAACTTGGAAAGGAAAAGGCATGGAAGATCCTCATGGTTCTTTCCGTGGTGCTGGCCATCGCCATGAGCGTTGGTTTGTTCATGCTGCTGCCTACCGTGGTGGTAGGATGGGTTTCCCATCTGACCAGCAGCATTCTGCTGATGAATCTGGTGGAAGGCATTGTAAGAATTCTGATTTTCATGCTGTATATCATTCTGATTTCCAAGATGCCGGATATAAAAACGGTGTTTCAGTATCACGGTGCCGAGCATAAGACCATCCACTGCTTTGAAAACAATCTGGAGCTTACGCCGGCAAATGCACAGCAGTTTTACACGGTACATCCCCGGTGAGGAACCAGCTTCCTGGTGTTCGTCATGATTATTGCCGTGCTGGTGCATGCCATCATGGGATGTACCAACGTATTTCTGCGGGTTGCCGGACGTCTTCTGGTGCTGCCTCTGATTGCAGGCCTTTCCTATGAACTTCTGAAATGGGCAGGCAGGAGCAGCAATCCAATTGTGAAAGTATTGAGT
>JAQXSU010000314.1 GCA_029219125.1 Bacillota bacterium | reverse complement strand
GGAGAAATCACCGATCCGATGCTGCTGGGCGACATGCCGGAAATCACCATGCCGGAAGCCTTCAAAATCGACGACAGCGCCATCCTTCCGCCGGCGACAGCCGAAGAAGCCCCGGGCGTGGAGATTTTGAGAGGTCCCAACATCAAACCGTTCCCGGACAGCCGTCCGATGGACGATTGCCTGCAGGTGCCTCTGGTGCTGAAAGTAGGCGATAACATTACCACCGACCACATCATGCCGGCAGGGGCGAAGATTTTGCCGTATCGTTCCAACATTCCGCATCTGTCTCAGTATTGTTTCGGCGTCTGCGACACCACCTTCCCGCAGCGGGCCAGGGAAGCCGGCCAGAGCATCATCGTGGGCGGCAGCAATTACGGCCAGGGCTCTTCCAGAGAGCATGCGGCGCTGGTTCCGCTGTATCTGGGGGTTCGTGCGGTGATCACCAAGAGTTTTGCGCGGATTCATGTGGCGAACCTGATCAATGCAGGCATCATGCCGCTGACGTTCAAAAATCCGGAGGACTATGACAAACTGTCCCAGGGGGACGATCTGGTCATCGAGAACATCTATGCCGGCATGGACAGCGGAGAAATGATCCTGCAGGATAAGACCAGCGGCGAAGCGTTCACCCTGGTGTGCAGCTTTACGGACCGGCAGAAGGCCATTCTCAAGGCAGGCGGTCTGCTGAAATATGTGGGACTGGGAGGAAAGTAAACCATGACAAGAGAAGATTACATAAAGAATGCGGCGGCGCAGTTTGAGACGCTGCTGCGGGAACAGCTGGAACGCACGGATAAGATGCTGCAGGCCGGCGGTGCAAAGGATTATGCATCCCTGCCGGTGATCACGGTGGGTCTTATCGGCGGCGACGGCATCGGTCCAATCATTATGGACCAGGCAAAACGTGTTCTCTCGGTGCTGCTGAAAGACGAGATTTCCGGCGGCCGGGTGGTTCTGAAGGAAATCGAGGGGCTGACCATCGAAAACCGTCTGGCTCTGGGCAAGGCAGTGCCGGAGGATGTGCTGGAAGCCATCAAGTCCTGCGACGTGATTCTGAAAGGCCCGACCACCACACCGAAGGGCGGCACCATGGAAAGCGCCAACGTGACCCTGCGCCGGGAGCTGGATCTGTATGCCAACGTACGTCCGGTTTCCGTGCCGGAGGAAGGCATCGACTGGATGTTTTACCGGGAAAACACAGAGGGCGAATACGTGCTGGGAAGCCGGGGCATCGAAGTGCCGGGCTGTCTGTCCATGGACTTCAAGGTGACCACGGAGCCGGGAACCAGAAGGATCGCCCGGGCTGCCTTCGAATATGCGAAACAGAACGGCAAGACCAGCGTGTCCATCGTCACCAAGGCCAACATCATGAAGAAAACCGACGGAAACTTCACCCGCATCTGCCATGAGGTGGCGGCGGACTATCCGGGCATCCAGGCAGAGGACTGGTATATCGACATTATGACGGCAAACCTGGTGAATCCGGCCATCCGCAGTAAATTTCAGGTTTTCGTCCTGCCGAATCTCTACGGCGATATCATCACCGATGAGGCGGCGGAGATTCAGGGCGGCGTGGGAACCGCCGGCAGCGCCAATATCGGTGACCGCTACGCCATGTTTGAAGCCATCCACGGCAGCGCACCGCGGATGATAGAGGAAGGCCTGGGGGACTATGCCAACCCGTCCAGTATTCTCAAGGCAGCGGAGATGCTGCTTCGCCATATCGGACTGACGGAGAAGGCGGACCGGCTGGCTGCGGCGCTGACTCTGTGCGGTGAGACTGAAAAGAAGGTCGTGGTCACCGGCACCCGGGACGGAGCAACCTGCCTGGAATTTGCCGATTATGTCATTGAAAAACTGTAGCAGATAGAGTATGATAATATGGTAGCCTGAAAGAAACGGGCTGCCATATTTTTTTCAGATGACGAATGAAGATATTATGATAAGAGGTGGAACAGAATGCAACTGACAGAAAATATTAAGAACTGCAACGGCTGCGGAGCCTGCGATGTGGCCTGCAAAGCACGGTGCGTGAAAATCACGGAGACAGAGGATGGTCGCAGAGAACCGGTCATCGATGAGCGGGGATGCAATAAATGCAATGCCTGCAGACTTTACTGTCCGCTGTTTAACCCGGTGGATCTGCCGGAGTTTACCGACTGGTATGAGTTTAACGAAGAGTATTACAAGCGGGATATGCCGCCGGTTTACCGGCAGACCATGCGCAGCGCCAAGACGGGGCAGCATACGGAGTTTGTGGGAACCCTGTGCCAGATTGCGGCGCTGCAATCCCTGATGGGTAATCGTCTGCGGCCGAATCTGGTGGTTTACCCGATGATCTGCACCGAAGAGACCCGGGAAAAGTACGGATGTCGGGACTGTGCATTTTATTAAGTTTTTCTATTGACAAGTGTATATAAATGTTATATAGTGTACTTATCCAATAAGTACACTATTATTTTCCCGGGAGGTATATTTAATGGATATCATTATCAGCAATACATCCAGCACGCCCATCTACGAGCAGATCACCTCGCAGGTGAAGGCACAGGTCATGGACGGCACTCTGAAGCCGGG
>JAQXSU010000313.1 GCA_029219125.1 Bacillota bacterium | reverse complement strand
TTTCTCCACTTCCTGTCTGATGAGAGGCAGTGCTTCCGCCAACGTCATTTTCATCGTGCCGCCGGCCGCTTTGGTGTGTCCGCCGCCTCCCAGATGCTCTGCGATCTCAGCCACATTAGCCCAGCTTTTTGCCCGGAGGCTTAGCTTGATCTTCTCTTCCGCATCTTCCTTTACCAGAATGGCAATTTCCACTCCGTCGATGGAGCGAAGCTTGTCCACGATACCTTCCGTCTCGTCCATGCCGGCCCCGGTCTCCCGCAGCATACTCTGGGTGACCACCGTCATGGCAGCCTGGCCGCCGGCGAAAATCTGCAGCTGGCTCAGCGCCTTACCGTGCAGCATGACCCGCTCCAGCCGGACGCTTTCATAGACCTGCTGGCTGACTCTGCGTACGTTAACGCCCTTTTCATAAAGGTCTGCCGTAATCTCATGGCATTCCTTCGTGGTGTTGGAGTATTGGAAATTTCCCGTATCTGTGGTGATGGCAGCGAAAACTGCGTCGGCAATTTCACCGTCAATTTCCGTTCCCATCTCACGCAGCAGATAATATACCAGCTGGCCGGTGGCCGCAGCATCAGGATCCACATAATTATACTGACAGAACGGCACCGTGGTCCGATGGTGGTCGATGCAGATGTTTAGCTTTCCTTCCAGGAACTTTTCCTTGCGTTTCAGAAAGCGGCTGATATCACCACAGTCCAGGCACAGAGATACATCCGGCCTGCTGATGATATCCTGATTACTGGTACAGTATCCCCGGTCCAGGAACCGCAGATTCCGCGGAATTTCATCTTCAATCAAAATCCAGCAGGTCTTGCCCAGATTTCTCAGAGTCCTGCAGACGGCCACAGCAGAACCCAGCGCATCCCCATCCATATTTACATGGGGATACACCAGCACGGAATCTGCTGCCAGCAGTTTTTCGCCGATTTCACGAAATGTGTTGTTATCTTTCATCTTCTGTATTCTCTTCGTCAGTTACTTCGTTGTCAACTTCTTCATCGCTCTGGTAATTCTCGATTCCCAGCGTACCGATGATCTCTGAAATATGTCTGCCATACTCCAGCGATTCATCGATTTTAAAAATCAGTTCCGGAACATGGCGCAGCTTGATCTGATGACCGATCTCCCGCTTGAACAGGCCCTTTGCACTGTTCAGGCCTGCCAGAACATCTTCCGCTTCCTTCTGCCGTTCCTCCTGGTTCTGATTCAGCCCCAGAATGGAAACGAAGCAGGTGGCGTAGCTGCCGTCGCTGGTGACCTCTACGCCGGTCAGGCTGATCATGCCGGACAGGCGGGGATCCTTCACGCCGTGGATCAGCATTTCGCTGATGATCCGGCGAATCTCTTCACCCAGTCTGCCCTGTCTGTATCCTTTTCCCATAGGTTCTTCCTTTCCATGCCGGCTCCGCCGGCTATTTCAGAGACAGAACGAAATAGCGAGTGCGATTTCGCAGGTGCCGCAGGCACCGAGGACAAGCGCGCGCTATTTGCGTTCTATCTCAACCATGTGGAAGCACTCGATGATGTCGCCTTCCTTGACATCATTGTAGTTTTCAATACCAAGACCACATTCGTAGCCCTGATTTACTTCCTTCGCATCGTCCTTGAAACGCTTCAGGGAAGAAATCTTGCCTTCGTGGATTACGATGCCATCCCGCACCAGACGGACTTCCGCATTTCTCTGCATCTTTCCTTCCTGTACATAGGTACCTGCAACGGTTCCCACGCCAGGCACCTTGAAGGTGGTTCTGACTTCTGCTTTACCCAGCACTTCTTCCTTGAATTCCGGATCCAGCATACCCTTCATGGCATCTTCCACATCGTTGATGATGTCGTAGATAACTCTGTAAAGACGGATCTGGATATTTTCCCGGTCGGCAAAGGTCTGCACCGCAGTGGTCGGACGAACGTTGAAACCGATGATGATGGAACCGGTGGTGCCGGCTAGCATAACGTCGGATTCGGTTACCGTACCCACGCCGGTATGGATGATCTTTACCCTTACGTTTTCATTCTTTAATTTTTCCAGAGAAGCAACGATGGCACCCACAGAACCCTGCACGTCACCCTTGATAATCAGGTTCAGGTCCTTGGTCTCACCTTCCTGAATCTGGCTGAAGAGCTGTTCCAGGGTGGTGCTTGCATTTCTGGCCAGAATTTCTTCTCTCAGTTTCGCTTTTCTGTTTTCGGCGATTTCTCTTGCCAGTTTATCTTCCTTCACTGCATTGAATTCGTCGCCTGCTTCCGGTACGTCGGTCAGACCGAGGATTTCAACGGCAGTGGCAGGGCCGGCCTTTTTGATGGTATCGCCCTTGTAGTTGGTCATGAGACGGATTCTTCCGGAGCAGGTACCTGCTACGACGCTCATGCCGCTCTTTAAGGTTCCGTTGGTCACCAGCAGGGTCGCAACAGGTCCCTTGTTCTTATCCAGTCTGGCTTCGATGACAGAACCCATAGCCAGACGATTCGGGTTGGCCCGCAGTTCCAGAACCTCAGCCTGCAGCAGAATCATTTCCAGCAGGTTGACGATGCCTTCTCCGGTCTTGGCAGATACCGGTACGGAAATCACATCGCCGCCCCAGTCTTCTACCAGAATGCCATGCTCGGTCAGTTCCTGCTTTACCCGGTCAGGGTTTGCACCCGGCTTATCGATCTTATTGATTGCTACGATGATCGGAACGCCTGCAGCCTTGGCATGGCTGATAGATTCCACCGTCTGCGGCATAACGCCGTCGTCAGCAGCAACCACCAGTACCGCAATATCCGTTACATGGGCACCGCGGGCACGCATGGCTGTAAATGCTTCGTGACCCGGCGTATCCAGGAACACGATCTTCTGACCGTTGATGGATACTTCGGATGCACCGATATGCTGGGTGATACCGCCGGATTCTGTGGAAGTCACGTTGGTCTTGCGGATGGCATCCAGCAGAGAAGTCTTACCATGGTCTACGTGTCCCATGACAGTGATAATCGGCGGTCTCGGTTTCAGATCCTCTTCACTGTCCTCGAAGAGTTCCAGACCTTCTTCTTCCTCTTCGGATTCCACCTTGCCGACAGCCACGCTGATCTTCAGCTCATCTGCCAGAATCATTACAGTATCCTCATCAATATTCTGGTTGATATTGGCCATGATACCCAGTTTCATCAGCGCCATAATCACCTGTGAGGTGGAGATACCCACCTGCTCGCAGAATCCTGCTACGGTGATTGGAACGGTGATGACTGTTGTACCCTCTGGTAATGGTTCCATTTCTTCTACCTCTTCTACAACAGGCTTTGGTTTATTGTGCTTCTTTGGCTTAGCCTGTTTTTCCAGGGAACGTTCCTGGATCTTCTGCTTATTTTTCTTGCCGCCGTTTTCCAGCTTGGCGAACTTATCTCTTTCCTTATCGTGATGTGCAAGCTTCTCCGGCTTCCGCTGGGTCGGCTTGGTTTCCAGCTTCGGCTTGTCAGCCGGGCGTTCCTGCCGAGGACGGCCTCCGCTCTGCGGACGGTTTCCGCCCTGCGGACGATCGCTGCGGCTGTCACGGTCATTTCTCGGACCGCGGTTATCACGGTCTCCCGGGCGTCCGTCTCTGGACGGGCGGCCATCTCTGGCCGGACGGTCACCACGGCCGTCACGGTCATTTCTCGGTCCGCGGCTGTCGCGATCGTTTCTCGGTCCGCGGCTGTCGCGGTCTCCCGGACGTCCGTCTCTGGATGGACGGTCCTCTCTGTTCGAACGGCCGTCGCGGCTGTCTCTGCTGTCACGTCCTTCGCTCTGGCGAGCAGGTTTGGCTGGACGGTCACCGGTCTGCGGTCTGTTTTCTGCTGCCGGTTTTTCTGCTGCAGAGGCTGGTTTTTCCACTGGCTTTTCAGCTGCAGGGGCGGGCTTTTCTGCAGCCGGCGCTGCTTTTTCAGGGGCCGGAGTCGGTTTTTCTGCAGCTGGAGCTGCTGCTTTCTCCGGTGCCGGTGCGGCAGGTGCGGCCTTTTCTGCAGGTTTTTCCACAGCAGGCACTGCTGCAGCAGCGGCTTCTTCCTTCTTTTTATCTCTCTCAGCAAAATCCTTTGGAATGACCGGCTTGCCCATCGGCGGTCTCGGCCGTCCCTCCAGTTCTCTATTCACAACAGGTTTACCCATCGGCGGTTTCTGCGTCGGACGATCGCTTGCTGCCGCAGGGGTTCTCGTCTGTTTCTGTGGTCTGGACTGCGGCTTTACTGCAGCCTTTACAGTCACCCTTGGTTGTTCGTCCTGTTGGCTTTCCGTCTTCTTTGGAGCGGCTTTTACAATTTTCGTTTCTTTATTGTCTGTTGCCATTAGAACACCTCCTTACTTTTCTGATTGAATATGATCAATCCCATCTGATATGACTTTCGCAAAATTTTCATCGGTAATGCCGAAAATCCCCTTGCCGGCATTCCCCGTTATTTTCGACAGCTGCTCCCCGGCTCCGTAGATTTTGCAGGGAACATTGTGTTTCTCTGCAGCGGATGCCATTTTTTTCACGGAGTTTTCCGACAAATCCTCCGCAAGGATAAGCAGTCTGATTTTTTTCTTTTCCATCATGTAGATACATGTATTATAGCCGGTGACCAGTTTCCTGGCTTTCGCCGCAAACCCCAGATAAGAAAGGACTTTATTTTCCATCTTCCAGGGCCTCCAGCTGTCTGAAGATTTCCCGCTTCATCTCCTCGGTTACCGGCATGTCAAAATTCCGTTCAATGGCCTTGCGTTTGTCTGCCATCTTCCAGCATTCCTTATTGTCGCGGCAGAGATAGACGCCTCTGCCCTTGGCTCTTCCGGTCGGATCCAGGCTCAGCTGTCCTTCATAGCCGGCAATCCGAATCAGACAGCCCTTTTCTCTGGACTGCATGCAGCCGATGCACCTTCTCATAGGAATCTTCCGTTCTTTCAAGGGTTACTCCTCCTCGATCTCCACAATTTCCGGCACTTCAGTTTCCACAGCTTCATCCACATACTCGATCCCCGGCTGGATTTCCGCAGCTTCTTCTGCCGCTTTCATCGCAGCCTCATACTGGCTGTGGCTCTTGATGTCGATCTTCCATCCGCTGACCTTGGCTGCCAGACGTACATTCTGGCCTTCCTTACCGATGGCCAGAGACAGCTGATAATCCGGAACCACCACAGTTGCAGCCTTTTCTCCATCCGGAGCCGTGATGACCTGTTCCACCTTGGCAGGGCTCAGCACGTTGGCAATCAGTTCCTTCGGATCTTCGCTCCAGTTGATGATGTCGATCTTTTCGCCGTGCAGCTCATCCACGATGGCCTGCACTCTGGCGCCTCTGGTACCCACGCAGGCACCCACCGGATCCACATTCTCAAATTCAGTGTAAACGGCCATTTTCGTTCTGGAACCTGCTTCTCTGGCAATGCCTTTGATTTCCACCGTTCCATCTTCGATTTCCGGAACCTCCAGTTCGAAAAGACGCTTTACCAGACCAGGATGGGAGCGTGACAGGAATACCTGCGGTCCCTTGGTGGTCTTCTTCACATCCATGATGTACACCTTCAGCCGGTCGTTGATCTTGTATCTTTCGCCCGGTACCTGCTCCGTTGCGGACAGAATGCCTTCCGTTCTTCCGATATTGATAAACAGGGTGTCATTACTGATTCTCTGCACCTGGCCGGTCATGATCTCGCCCTGACGGGTGATGAAATTATCAAAGATCATGCCTCTTTCCGCTTCGCGGATCCGCTGTACTACCACCTGCTTGGCAGTCTGCGCAGCGATTCTGCCGAAATCTCTCGGGGTCACCTGATATTCCACCGCATCGCCCACTTCGTAACGGCTGTCGATTTCGCGGGCTTCCTCCAGAGAAATCTGGGTCAGATCATCCTCCACTTCCTCCACGATATCCATCCGCATGAATACATCGATGTCTCCGGTTTCCCGGTCGATATTTACACGCACATTCTGGGAAGTTCCGTAGTTCTTCTTATATGCGGAAACCAGCGCAGATTCGATGGCTTCGATGAGCACATCCTTGGAAATCTGTTTTTCCCGCTCCAGGTCAGCGATGGCCTGAATAAATTCTTTGTTCATTTTTTTTATAACCTCCTTAGAAAACAACTGCCAGGCGGGTCTTTGCGACCTGCGCCCTGTCAAATCTCAGTTCTGCATCTGTTTCATCTTTTATTACAATCTGATCATCTGTCAGGCCCACCAGAACGCCCTGATACGCCTTCTTACCGTTGACAGCTTTGTACAGGCTCAGGTCCACAAGCCGTCCTGCAAACCGGACAAAATCCCGGTCCCGCAGAAGCTCTCTGTCCAGCCCCGGTGAAGACACTTCAAGATAGTAATTCTGTTCGATCGGATCGATCCGGTCCAGCTCATCGCTGAGAAACCGGCTGACCTTCTCACAGTCATCCGTCGAAACATATTCTTCCTCCTGACCCTCTTTTTTATCAATATATACCCGGAGAAACCAGTCACGGCCCTCTTTCAGAAATTCGGTATGATAAAGTTCCAGCCCGTTCTCATCCAGAAAGGGTGCCGCAATTTCCTCCACAAGGTCTGTTACCTTCACTTTCGCCTTCGCCATAGGACCTCCTTTTGCCTTATACGGGGCATTCGCCCCCAAACAAAACTGAAAGAGTGGGTTATGCCCACTCTTTTAGCTTACCATTTGCTTTATCGTACATTATTATATTAGCACACCGTAAAATGAAATGCAAGGTATTTTTTATTCCACCAGATACTTCTTTTCCCGCAGCTGCACGCTCAGATCTGCATTCCCTTCGATCCCTGCCACAGATCCGCTGTCAGTATACTGCCACATGGTATACGAGAACCCCCACTTGGTCACGGTGGTATAGTGGGCAAGCCACACATCGTGGTCCGTCAGCAGGCTCATATCCACATCCCCGGTCAGCCACTTCGGATTTCCGTACACCATGGCTTTGTATCCGTTCTTTTCGATCAGCTGGCAGAAGGCATCTGCGATTGCCGTCTTCTCCTCTGCCGTCAGGTTTGTGATCCGGTCTGCCCCCGCAATGAGCTCCATATCAAAGGCGATGGGACCGTTCACATGCTTTCCCCGGATATTTCGAAGTACAAATCTGGCCTCTTCTTCCGCTTCCTCCACCGTCACTGCCTGAGAAAAGAAATAGACACCCACATCCAGACCAGCCTTATGTGCCCCCTTCACATTGGCCTTATAGCATTGGTCCAGATTCAGAAAACCAGATTCATATCCGCGGTACCCCAGACGGATCATGGCCATTTCCACCCCGTCAGCAGCCACCTGTTCCCAGTCAATCGCCTTCTGATAGGAAGATACATCCACCACCGTCCGGGAAATCCACCGGTCATCCTCGTAACGCAGTCTTCCGTCTTCGTCATACCAGAACTTCTCCCTGTCATACGGGCTTTCGGGTATGGATTCCGGGTTTCCGAGCCCGTCGTAGCTGTCGAACCAGGTCATCAGATTACTGATGATGATACTGGCCAAAATCATTCCGGCAAAGGTTATCATGATGCGGCCTCTCGCGCCCAGCCGGAGGCGTGTCTGTTTTGTTGATTTCGCCGGCTTTTTCGTTGTCTTTCTGTTAATCATGCACTCAGTATACCACAGTTTTCCTCACAAATCGACAAAAAATACAAAAGGAAATCAATGGGGAAATTGCATCGTCCGGCATTTCGTGATAAGATGGAGACGATAGATTTTGTCAGTAACCGAGGAGGAAAAAAGAAATGAAAGTATATATCAGTGCCGATATCGAAGGTGTGACCGATGTGACCAACTGGGACGAAACCGAGCTGTATCATGATGCCCATGCGGCAGCTGCAGCGCAGATGACCCGTGAAGTAGCGGCAGCCTGCCGGGGTGCCCTCGCCGCCGGTGCAACAGAAATCGTGGTAAAAGACGCACATGACAGTGCCCGCAATATTATCGCAAATGAACTTCCGGAAGAAGTAACTCTGATCCGTGGCTGGACCAATTCCCCGGAATCCATGATGGCCGGTATCGATGAGACCTTCGATGCAGTCATCTACATTGGCTATCACAGCGGTGCCAACTACAACGGCAACCCACTGTCCCACACCATGAATACTCAGAACAACTATGTGAAGATCAACGGAAAAGATGCAGCTGAATTTGACATGAACACTTATGTTGCAGCCCATTACGGCGTACCTGCAGTCTTCCTCAGCGGTGACGCAGAATTATGTGAACATGCGAAAGAACTGGTTCCTGCCATCGAAACTGTCGGAGTGAAATCCGGCATCGGCAACGCCACCTTCAATATGCACGGTGCGAAAGCCTGCCTCCTCATCGAAGAAGGCGTGAAGACCGGCCTGCAGAAAATCGCAGAATGCAAAATTTCCGAACCGGAAAGCTACGAAGTGGAAATCAGCTTCAAAGAATGCATCAATGCTTACCGCGGCTCCTTCTACCCTGGCGTAGAGCAGCTTGACGCCAGAACCGTCCGCTACACCGCACCAAATGCATTCGAAATGATGAGAACCAGGATGTTTATCCTGTAAATCAGATGTAAGATGTAATCAGTCAGATGTAAAAAGTCGGATGTAACCCAAAACGAATTAACCGGTATGACGCAGGCAAATG
>JAQXSU010000312.1 GCA_029219125.1 Bacillota bacterium | reverse complement strand
AAATGTACCTGCATCCTGAAAAACGGAAAGCCTGTTGAAATGACTGAAGCAGACCGCAAGTCTATTCTGGCAGCAAATAAGAAAATGGCAGGGCAGGCGCTGCGCGTGCTGATGGCGTCGACTGCCCGCTATGATTCCATGCCGACGGAGCTTAACGCTGATAGTGTGGAACATGACCTCTGTTTTATCGGTCTGGTTGGTATGATTGATCCGGTAAGACCGGAGGTGAAGGCTGCCATTGAGGTATGCAACAGTGCAGGTATCACTCCGGTCATGATCACAGGGGATCATGTGGACACGGCGGCTGCCATCGGCAGAGAACTGGGAATTCTGAATGAAAAGAAAAGTGCGATTACCGGTGCCATGCTGGACGAAATGAGTGATGCGGAATTTGAAAGGGAGATCCGCCACATTGGAGTCTATGCCCGTGTTCAGCCGGAACATAAGGTAAGAATTGTAAATACGTGGAAAAAACTTGGATATGTGACCGCCATGACGGGAGACGGTGTCAATGACGCACCAAGTATCAAGTCGGCGGATATCGGCGTTGGCATGGGAATCACCGGAACCGATGTGACCAAGAATGTAGCAGATATGGTTCTGGCAGATGATAATTTTGCCACTATCGTCGGTGCTGTTTCAGAAGGAAGACGGATCTATGACAATATCCGGAAATCCATTCAGTTTCTTCTTGCTTCCAACATGAGCGAGGTAATCAGTATTTTTATGGCCACCCTGCTGGGCTTTACCATTCTCCATCCGGTGCATCTTCTGTGGATCAATCTGGTAACAGATTGCTTCCCGGCACTGGCACTTGGCATGGAAAAGCCAGAAGCAGATATCATGAAGCGTAAACCTCGAAAGACTACCGACGGGATTTTTTCCGGAGGTTTGGGAGTAGATATGCTGTATCAGGGTGTTATGGTTTCCGCGCTGACACTTGCAGCTTATTTCATCGGCCACTATATGGAGAGCGGCGTGTGGGAGATTGCCACCAGTCCTGACGGAATTTCCATGGCGTTTCTGACCATGTCCATGGCAGAGATTTTCCACAGCTTCAATATGCGTTCTCAACGGAGAAGTATTTTTACCCTTGATGGGCAGAATAAAGCCCTTTGGCTGGGAGCTGTGGCCAGCCTGATTGCCACAACCCTTGTGATTGAGGTACCGTTCCTTGCCAATGCCTTTGAATTCGAGCATATCAGCCTGACGGAATACGGTATTGCCATTGGTCTTGCATTCCTGGTGATTCCGATCGTGGAAGTAGTAAAGATTTTTCAGAGAAAATGCAGAAAATAAACATACATTACCTTTTGAAAAAAACAGCCTGAGGGCTGTTTTTTCTTTTCGCATATTTATGACCAGGGGTGCCTCCTCCTTATCCTGCAGATTTTCAGCAAGGCCTGCAGGCGGCGCAGCCGTTCTTCCCAACGGCACTGTTGCTTTCATCACCCCTGGTCATAAGTATGCGCAGGTGATGAAGAAGGGCAAATAAAACCAAAACCGCCAAACTGAGCGTTTGACGGTTTCAATCCAGTTTTAGTGGACTGTGCCGCCCCGCGAAAAGCGGCATATCCTTGTTAGTATCAATATACCACCGGGCAGGCTTGTGTGTCAAGTCCATGGTAGTTGTAAAAATATACTGAAATAAGGGAAACGGAGGAGAGAAAATGAAAAAGTTTAGACATGTGATGATTGCAGTTCTGATGATTGCTATGATGCTTACCATGGCTCTGCCGGTTTATGCGTCGGAGGTGGAAAGTGATATTCTAATTGCTCCGGCATCAACCGAACTGACAGTTGCACAGGTGAAGGCAATCACACCGGCAGCCAAGGCAGCGTCCTACAGCTACAGCAAGATCAAAGTGACCTGGGATAAGATCGACGGCCTGGACGGATATATAGTGTACCGTGCAACCAGCAAAAACGGGACATATTCCAAAGCATTCACCACGACAAAGAACAGCTACATCAATACCGGAAGAACGACCGGGAAGTATTACTACTATAAAGTCAGGGGATATAAGAAGATCAACGGAAAGAGCGTGTATACGAAGTATTCTCCGGTGACAGCGACCTACGCAAGACCGAATAAAGTGAAGATCAACGAGGCGTATGGCACACCTGCAGGCTTGGGCATGACAACTGTGGATTGGGAACCTGTTGCAGGAGTGTCTCGCTATGAATGTCAGGTGAACAGAAAGAAAGATGGCAAGTGGACTGGATGGAAGAGCTATGTATATGGCACAGACAACCGGATTGAAAAATTTGATACCTATTACACCTTAC
>JAQXSU010000311.1 GCA_029219125.1 Bacillota bacterium | reverse complement strand
TGGAGAGACTGAAGAGGAAATAAAAAAGAAAAAGAGAAAGCCGGAAAACATGCGGGCGGTTCTGCATGGGTTCCGGCTTTTGTCATATCTGTGGGAAATCGTCTGCCGTTCTATACGGCGTTGATCTGTTTGCCGTCCAGCCAGGAATAGAGGCTGCCGAAGACGATGTCTGCGCGCATTTCCATGGACTCTGCGGAGGCAAAGGCGATATGCGGGGTTACGATGGTGTTCGGGCAGTCCAGCAGCGGATGATCCTGCGGAAGCGGCGGCTCCATCTCGAATACATCACAGGCCGCACCGGCAATCTGTCCATCTTTCAGGGCAGCGGCCAGAGCTGCGGAATCCACCACCGCACCGCGGGCAGTATTGATCAGGATTGCAGTCTTTTTCATGAGTGCAAGCTGATCGGCACCGATCAGCCCCCTGGTCTGGTCTGTCAGCGGGCAGTGGAGTGATACGATGTCAGCTTCCTGCAGCAGCTGTTCCAGAGAAACCTGTGCATCGATGGCAGGATCGCTGACCTGGCTTCTGCTGTAGGCGATGACGTTGCAGCCAAAGGCTTTACAAAGCGCAGCCGTTTTCTTTCCGATGGCACCGGCACCGATGATGCCGACGGTCTTGCCGCAGAGAAGATTACCTACCAGCCCCGCCTTGGTCCCGCCGGTGCGGCAGCGTTCTTCGGTCTGCTTTACATTCCGAAGCAGCTGGATCATGAAGCTGATGCAGAGCTCCGCCACAGCCTGGGTGGCATAGCCGGAGGCATTGCTCACTGCGATGCCTTTTGCTTTCGCTTCTGCCACAGGGACATGGTCTACGCCGGTAAAGGAAATATCGATGAATTTCAGATTGGCAGCGGTATCGATGACAGACTTGTCCAGCGGCATGTTGGCCAGCATGATCACATCGGCATCGCGGCTCCGCTGTGCCTGCACCTTCGGATCCGTGTCCTTCGGAAAGGCTTCGAAGGTATGACCCATGGCTTCCAGCTTCTTTGCGTGTTTTTCTATTACATCCTGGGATACGCCCAGTTCTTCTAAAAGTACGACTTTCATCTGCTTGTTCCTCCTGAATTTGTCGTTTGATAGTCCTGAATTTGTCATTTGCTAGTTAAAATTATATACACCAAACGTTGAAAAGGCAAGAATGAAAAAGAAAAAACCCTGAAATCATTGAAATTCCAAGGTTTATGGTGCGCCCGGTGGGAATCGAACCCACGGCCTTTACATTCGGAGTGTACTACTCTATCCCCTGAGCTACGGGCGCATATACAGTTGAAAAAACATATGGAGCGGACAACGGGAATCGACCGGCTGCGGCGCTGCCGCTTGCAGCCTGCCTCCTCGCAGCCTCTCCGAAGGCTGCTCAGACCATCACCTGCATACCGGTCCACCGGACCGCTCTGCTGACGGTGATGCCCTCACGGGTTCGATTCCCGTGGGGTTCTGAAGAATATGGAGCGGACAACGGGAATCGAACCCGCTTCCTCAGCTTGGGAAGCTGATATTCTACCGGTGAACTATGTCCGCAGAACCATTACTCAAAATATAATACCACATTTCAAATAGAAAATCTACTGCTTATTTCATGTTTTTCGGAAAAGTTTTTGGTATAGGTATTCCCCATTGATGATTGACAGCCATGGCACTGTATTATACACTGATTGTAAAAAAGGTGGGAGGTGAGCTCATGCACGAAGTAAAGGTCAAAGGCATCCTGTCCGCGAAAAACGGCATGAATCTGTACCGGGGCTGCAGTCACGGATGCATTTACTGCGATTCCCGCAGCCGCTGCTATCAGATAAATCATGACTTTGAAGACATCGAAGTCAAATCCAACGGGCTGGAGCTGCTGGAGGATGCACTGCAAAGAAAACGAAACAAATGCATGATCGGAACCGGTTCCATGAGCGACCCGTACATCCCGCTGGAAAAGGAGCTGCAGTACACACGCGGCGCACTGGAGCTGATTCGCAGGTACCGGTTTGGGGCAACCCTGATCACTAAGTCAGACATGGTGCTGCGGGATCTGGATCTGCTGCAGGAAATTCATCGCCAGACCAGAGCCGTCGTCCAGATGACCCTGACCACCTGGGATGATGCAATTTGCAAAATCGTAGAGCCCGGTGTTTGCTCCACGTCCCGGCGCTTTCAGGTTCTGAAGGAGCTTCAGAACGCAAGGATTCCCACAGTGGTATGGCTGACGCCCATTCTTCCTCATATTAACGACACGAGGGCAAACCTGCAGGCACTTCTGGAGTGTTGCGTGGATGCCGGTGTCAGCGGCGTTCTCTGGTTCGGGGCCGGTGTGACCCTGCGTGAGGGAAACCGGGAATACTTTTATCAGCAGCTGGATCACCATTTTCCGGGCATGAAGGAACAGTACATGAGGGAGTTTGGAAGCAGCTATGTGGCAGCCAGCAGGAATGACCGGCAGCTGTCTGCCATGGTGAGGAGCACCTGCGGAAGATACGGAATCCTTTGTGAGCCGGACCAGGTTTTCGCAGATCTGCAGAGGTTTGAGGAGAAGGAAGGTGGAGAACAGCTGAGCTTCCTTCCATGAGAAAAATATCAGATTTTTTGAAAATTCCCCCTTGACAAACCCGTCATGGGGGAGTAATATTATCCCGTGGTTAGATAAAGCTAACCATATTTTTCAGACTAAAGGTTAGGCAAAACTAACTTAAGGTCTTCCGGAGGCAGACATCCGGAACAGCATAATATCTGACAGGAAGAAGGGAGACTATGATGCCGCTGACATTTGTGCAGACGGGAGAAGAGAACATGATCCGGAAAGTGGGCGGAAAGCCGGAGGTAAAACGTCATCTGGAGAATCTGGGTTTCGTACCGGGCGGAAGGGTGACAGTGATCAGTACCATCGGAGGAAATCTGATTGTGAATGTGAAGGATGCGCGGGTGGCCATCAGCCGTGAAATGGCGCAGAGAATCATGGTATAACGAGAACCTGATGTGAGGAGGAAAAAGAAATGAAAACATTAAAAGATGTCCGGGTCGGCGAGACGGCTACGGTGGTGAAACTCCACGGGGAAGGTGCGGTAAAGCGCAGAATCATGGATATGGGGCTGACGAAGGGTACGGAAGCATCCGTACGAAAGGTGGCACCTCTGGGAGATCCGGTGGAAATCACGGTGCGGGGCTACGAACTCTCCCTGCGCAAAGCGGATGCGGAAATGATAGAAGTCCGGTAAATGCCGGAAGCGGGAAAAGGGGCAGAGTCTGCCCTATATATTTTGCGAAATGGTTAGAATAGACTAACAGGAAAGTGAGGACAGAACATGAGCATCAGAATAGCACTTGCCGGAAATCCAAACTGCGGCAAGACGACGTTGTTTAACGCTTTGACCGGGTCAAATCAGTATGTGGGAAACTGGCCGGGCGTGACCGTCGAGAAAAAAGAGGGAAAACTGAAGAAGCACGGGGATGTGGTGGTGACGGACCTGCCGGGAATTTATTCCCTTTCTCCATATACGCTGGAAGAAGTGGTGGCAAGAAATTATCTGATCGGAGAACGGCCGGATGCGATTCTGAACATCGTGGACGGAACCAACCTGGAACGAAATCTGTATCTGACCACTCAGCTTGCGGAGTTGGGGATCCCTCTGGTG
>JAQXSU010000310.1 GCA_029219125.1 Bacillota bacterium | reverse complement strand
TCTGGATAAATGCTATGGAGAAAGCAAAACACCGCTGGGCGAATGGATGTATTTCCCTACAGATGAAGAGGATTAACAGACCGGCAGGCTCGTTTGGAGCCTGCCGGTAGTCTATTTTCTGAAGTGGCTTTGACGCTTACTATTTACCAAATGATAGGACCCGCTGTGAAGAAAACAAGCTTCACAGCGGGTCGATATTATGCAATTACATTAACAGCGTTATCCTTGACCGCATTGATCGCCGCGATCAGCTGAGCCTGCTTTTGCGCATTGAACAAACGCAGGAAACTGATGGGCTTATCGAAGGGCGGCTTGCGCAGATCGGTCACATTTTCCATATAGCCATTCTGCTCTACGAAGGCGATGACCTTGTGGACAAAGGCAATCTGCTTCTGATTCAGTGAGGAATCGTTGATGAAGCCCGAGAACGCCTGCATAGCTGCGTCATGATCCAGCTTGGCAATCTTTCGTACCAGCAGGCCAAAAGGTGTATCGCCAAACTCCCGTGCATAGTCCTCGCGGCTTCCCAACTCGCTGGTTAGTACACGCTCCAGCTCACTGTAGTCACCTGCACCCAATGGAATATTGTGGGTCAGCTTATAGATTGCCAGTGTATTGCCATGCTCATTGATATAGCGGTTAACCTTATCCCGATAATCCTCAAAATCGTAGGCTGGATCCAGTTTTTCACCTTCCTTGCTGTCGATCACCGGGTCAGCAAGTTTCGTGATAATCGGGTCTCTGCCGCCTTCGTCTACAATGAACTTAATCAGATCCCGTAATTCTTTCCGAACATTTTCCAATGCCAGAATATCACTGGCTTCCCAAAACGCATCTGTGCCGATTTCCTTGATCAGTGGTAGCTTCGCTGCCACCTGTGGAATGCTGGATTTCCGTTCCAGAAGCTGGGCCATGTCCTTTAGCTGTTTCTGTGCATATCGCAAAGAAGGCATTTGCTCCAAATCCGCCAAAATCAGACCATACATGAAATTATCGAATCGTTTCGCATATTCGTCTGTATCGTTCATACGTACGATGGGTGCAATCTGCTGTAATAGTTCGCTCTTTTCAGCTTCACCAACGCATGCAAATGCCTCAACTCTACTGTACTTTTCCGCAAACTGCAAACGCAGCCGAACCTCGACCAGCTCTCGATCCAGTGTTTGCACCTGATCATGACAAACATCTACCAATTCCTTTCGCCAAGACTGATAGGCTGAGTCTGCAAATGTACTCTCTTGCAGCAAGGAAATCAATTTGACCCGTTTCCCAAAGATGTTCTCCGAAAGCGTTTTTGTTTCGCGGGTTTCGTATCCTTCTTTATGTTCCCGGAAATACTCAAAATTACCGCAGTAGTCGAAGATCAAAAACCGCCGTTTATCAGTATATTCACCGTCAATCTGATCGGTGCAAGTCAAGCCCTTGCACAGTCGCGTTCCTCGACCAATCATCTGCCAGAACTTTGCCTTGGAGCGAACTTTTTTGAAGAAAACCAGATTCACGCATTGGGGAACATCAATGCCGGTGTCCATCATATCTACAGACACAGCGATATGCGGCTCTTTTTCCGGCTGCTTAAAATCATCAATCACCGTCTGGGCATAAGCATCATCACAGATGACCCGCTGGGCAAAGGTACCGTTATACTTAGGATAAAGCTTATTAAAACGCTGCAATATGAACTCTGCATGTTTCTTATTCTGGGCAAAAATGATTGTCTTGCCCAAGCGGTCACCGCCTGCAACCTTGATGCCCCGCTCCATCAAATCCTGAAGCACAGTATCTACAGTTGTTTCATTAAAAACAAACTTATTCAGCTGAGCTGAAGGGATAAACTCCGGCATCAGACCATCTTCGATGAAATCATCTTCATAACGCAGCTTGTCCTCTTCGGATAGGTCTTCGTATGTGATTCCTTCTTCCAGGAATTTGGTCTTTACTTCATAATTGTAATAGGGGACCAGTACGTGATCCTCATATACTGCTGTTTCATAGTCGTAGGCATAGGTTGGCACACCCGGTTCCAGTTCAAAGAACCGGTATACGTCTCTATCGGGGTCTTTCTTCGGCGTGGCGGTCAGGCCCACCATGATAGAATCAAAATACTCGAAAATTGCCCGGTATTTCTTAAAAATACTTCGGTGGCTCTCGTCCACGATGATCAGGTCAAAATGCGCCGGTGTGAACAGCCGCAGGCCATCCTTGCTCTTTACATCATCAATGGCGTTCAGCATCGTCGGATAGGTAGAAAACACGATCCGGGCGTTCCGGTCATCCTTATTGGAGCAAAGGTTGCACAGTGACATATCCGGAAGATAATTCTTAAAATCGTCCTTTGCCTGTTTCACCAGCGCCGTTCTGTCTGCCAGGAACAGAATATTTGTCACCGCATTGCCACGGCTGAGTACATCCGTCAGGCTGGATGCAGTGCGGGTCTTGCCGGTGCCGGTGGCCATGACCAGAAGATGCTTGCGGAAGCCCTGATCCAGCTGCTCGCAAACTGCACGAATGGCTTCTTTCTGATAGTAGCGGTCAGTGATCTTATCATCAATGGAAATTTCCATCAGATCCTTTCGCTCGCTGCGGCGGTTCATCAGCTTTTGCAGATCGTCCTTGCTGAAGATACCGCTGACCTTCCGCTGGGGGCCAGATTGGTCATCCCAGAAATAGGTTTCAAAGCCGTTGGTGGTAAACATCATTGGGCGGCGTCCGAATTTGCGTTCCAAGCAGTCTGCGTAAAGAACAGCCTGTTTTCTGCCGATATTGGGGTCCTTACTGGCCCGCTTTGCTTCCACCACT
>JAQXSU010000309.1 GCA_029219125.1 Bacillota bacterium | reverse complement strand
GGCAGCACACCGAAGCCGGCACGGCTGACCGAAAGGCCTGTGTTCCCCAGCAGGACCCTGGGAACCGGAGCCCGCAGGGCTCCGTCCGGCAGACTCGCGTCCGGCCGACTTCCGTTCCGCAGGGCTCCGTCCGGCAGATTCGTGTTCGGCCGACTTCCGTTCCGCAGGGCTCCGTCCGGCAGATTCGTGTTCGGCCGACTTCCGTTCCGCAGGGCTCCGTCCGGCAGATTCCGGGATATCGAATGTGTATGCAAAGGTTTCGTGTCGTTCATGTGAATTCCTTCTTCTTTTTAAAATACTTTTCTTTTCTATTATAATCGGTTATAATGAAGATGTAAAACCATTTATAGTATGGTGTTAATTGTATGCGTATGTTTTAAATTGTATATTGAGTGAGGTAGAAAGTGTCTGGAGAATTACATAGAATCGAATCCCAGGAGGGGTTTGAAGTATTTCGTCATGCCTACCGGGCGGCAATCAAAGAAGTCCGGACGAAAATAGAAATCCTGAGTGAGGATTTTGCGGTGCGTCATGACTACAATCCGATCCACCATATGGAGCGGCGGCTGAAAATTCCCGCCAGCATCGAAGAGAAGCTGGAACGTCTGGGAAAGGAAGTGTCCATCGAATCGGCCAAGGACAATATCTTCGATATCGCCGGGATCCGGGTGGTCTGCAACTTCGTGGAGGACGTGTATACCCTGGCGGATATGCTCATCGCCCAGAACGATGTGAAGCTGATCACGAAGAAGGACTATATCGAAAATCCGAAGCCCAACGGGTACCGGAGCCTGCATCTGGTGATATCGGTACCGGTGTTCTTGCTGGATGGCCGGGAAGAGGTGCCGGTGGAGATCCAGATTCGGACGGTTGCCATGGATTTCTGGGCCAGCCTGGAGCACAATCTCAGATATAAAAAGACCAAGGAAATCCCTGCCCGCATTGATATCGAGCTGAAGGCCTGTGCGGAGGTCAGCGCCACGCTGGATAAGCGGATGCAGAAAATCTTCAATGAGCTGAATACCATAGAATAAGAATACCTTTGACGAAGAACAACACAGGAGAAGACAGATGAGCGATTCGAAAAACAGCATAGAAGAACAGATCCAGGAGATTATCGACGAAGTTGTGAATGTACAGCTGGCGCTTCACGGCGGCAGTGCGTCGCTGACGTCCTATGAAGACGGCGTGGCCTGGGTGAAATTCCACGGGGCATGTGCCGGGTGCATGGCGTCTTCCGATACGCTGGAAATGGTGGTGAAAGAATCCATCATGAGCAAGCTGCCTGAGGTGAAGGACGTCATGCTGGATAATACGGTCAGCGAGGATCTGCTGGATATGGCCCGCAAAATCCTCAATGGCGGAATTCCCCGGGAGGCAAAGTGATGGGCGGCATGAAGGTGGCATTCCGGTACTGCGGCGGCTGCAATCCGCGATATGACCGGGGCGCACTGGTGAAACGGCTGACGGAAAAGCATCCGGAGTGGGATGCGGAGATCGCGGCAGAAGGTGTCAGCTATGATTTGCTTATTGTGGTGGGAGGATGCAGCAGCTGCTGCGCCGCCTGGGAACAGTTTACGGCAGATCGGGTAGTGAAGGTCTGGACGGACATTGACGACCTGACGGCAGAACAGATCGAAAGAGGAATCCAATCGGAAATCCAATAGAAAAAGATGCTGCGCAAAGACACACATTTTCCCGTATCAGCATATTCTATACTACAACTGAATATGTTTCAATTCAAAAATTTTTAGAAAGTTGCAGGTGAATAATATGGGAAATAATTGTGGTCTGTTAGGCGACAGAGACAGAGAGTGCGGCGGCATCGATACCAGCTTACTGTTCTTTTTCTTGCTGCTGGTCGTCATTTTCTGTAATTGCTCCAGATAGCACGACACAGCACTGGGCAGATTGAGAACGTACAACTGCTGAAATAACATGACGAAAACGGACGGTCGTCCTCAGGGACGGCCGTCTGTTTTATTATGCCGGACAATATTAAGACAGAATAAAGGGACAGATTTTTTCTGCCTATTGCCCGCTAAAGACGGCATATTTCCCGAAAAGAATAAGCAGAGGGTTTATGGAAAATACGCTGCCGGGTAATTGCAGCGAGGACCTCCGAAGCATATATTGATGGTGTACCCGGCAGGGCCGGGAACATTGTATTCTGAACGCAATGCATCAGAAAAAATGAAAAAGGAGGAAAAAATAATGGGTAAAAAGATTCCAATGTGGCAGTGTCTCGTGATCATTCTGGTCATGCTGGCGTTTCTCTTATGGGAAATCGTTGTATGCCAAGACGGTGAAGGCCATCTCGCACTTATCTGTGCTGCCATATTCGCGGCAATCATAGCCGTAGCCAACGGATGGAAATGGACCTTTCTGGAGCAGGGCATTATAGCTGCCATCAACCGTTCCATGCAGGCCATGCTGATTCTGATGATGGTAGGTCTTCTGATCGGCTCCTGGATCCCGGGCGGCGTGATTCCTTCCATGATTTATTATGGACTGAAAGTACTTAGCCCGTCGATCTTCCTGTTCGCAGGATGTCTGCTATGCTGCATCGTATCTCTGGCAACCGGTACTTCCTGGGGAACCGCAGGTACCATCGGCGTGGCGCTGATCGGCGTAGGCATGGGCCTGGG
>JAQXSU010000308.1 GCA_029219125.1 Bacillota bacterium | reverse complement strand
CAAATATGCCGATTCGGACACACCGACAGAGGTAGAACTTGTTTTTTCTTACGACGGCCAGGTCTATACGGTGAAGCGCAGTCCCGGGTATATGCGCAAGAAGACTCGCGGTGAGGGTTACACGGTGCAAAATCCGCAGGCCCATCTTACCTTTCCCGACGGGCGCGTGGTGGCGAAGCAGGGGGATGTCAATCGATCCATTCAGGACATTCTCCACGTAAATCGGGACCAGTTTTCGCAGATTGTCATGATTGCCCAGGGAGATTTCCTGAAGCTGCTTCTGGCAGATACTGCAACGCGGATCGGCATTTTCCGGGAGATCTTCCACACAGGTTTTTTTGACCGGCTGCAGAATGCACTGAAAGATCAGGCCTTGAATCTGAATAAAGAGTGCAGCAATGTGAAGCTGAGCATCCGCCAGTATATCGACGGGATTCTCTGCGATCCGGATGATGTACTCAGCCTGGATGTGGAAAAGGCGAAGGACGGACAGATGCTGACGACCGAAGTACTGGACCTGCTTGCTGCCCTGCTGGAAAAGGATCGGGACGCAGCTGCGGAACTGGAAGCGAATCTGGGAATGCTGGAAAAGGAAATCGAAGATAATACGGCTTCGCTGGCGAAAGCGGAAGAAAAAAAGAAGACAAAAGAAGCTCTCGACCGTGCGAAAATCCGGGAAAAAGAAGAAAAGGCGGCTCTTGCGGATTTTGCGAAGAAGCTGGATGAAGAAAAAGCGAAGCAGCCGGAAACCGAAACACGAAAGAAGGAGATCATCGAAATTGAGGCTCAGTATCAGGATTACCAGCTGCTGGATCAGATCAATGGGGAGATCTCTCGCCTGGAGAAGTCGGTGCAGTCTGACCGTCAGCAGCAGGCGGCGCAGGGTCAGGCCATTTCTGCCCTTTCGGAGGAGATTGCGGGGTGGAAGAAGGAGCTGCAGTCGCTGGCGTCTGCCGGTGCGTCGTATGAGAAGCTGCTGCATGAGCAGGAGGCTCTTCTGGCGGAAAAGGAAAGCCTGGAAGTTCTGATGGATGACCTGAATCAGCTGCAGCTGCTGGAATCACAGCTTCGTGATGCCAGAGAATCATTTCTTCAGGCACAGGCACGGGCGGAAAAGGATGATCTGCAATACCAGACGCTGAACCGGGTATTTTTAAGTGAGCAGGCCGGGATTCTGGCGGATACCCTTGCAGATGGTGCGCCGTGTCCGGTATGCGGCTCGACGGAGCATCCGCGGAAGGCAGTGAAGTCCAACCATGCGCCGACAGAGAAGGAACTGAATGCGGCGAAGAAGGCTGCGGATGCCAGCGCCAGAGCTGCGGCCGGTGCCAGTGCGGATGCCAGCCTTCTCAACGGCAGGGTGGAAACAAAGCGGGAGGCGGTCTTGCGGGCAGCGGGTTCACTGCTGGAGCGTACAGGAGAAGGAGACTTTTCGGATTCGACAGCAGTTTCAGCTGCTGTGTCCGAAAAAATTGCGATGCTGTCAGGGCGGGCAGCAACGGTGGAGGCTGCCATCCTCACCGAAGAAAAGAATCTGAACAGGAAGCAGCTTCTTGAGCGGCAGATTCCGGAGAAGGAAGCTTCTCTGCGTGAAAAGGAGGCCTCGTTGGCTGCACTTGCAAACCGCATTTCTGCTTCGTCGGCTTCCCTGGGCGAAAAGCAGTCGCAGGCGGTGCAGGCAGCATCCAGATTGCGATTCCATGGCCGTGCGGAAGCCGAAGACGCTGTGAAAGCACTGCGCCGCAGCGTGGAGTCCGCCCAGTCAGCTCTGGAGCGTGCGGAAGCGGATCATGCTGCCTGCGAAAAGAATCTGCTTGCGCTGCAGGGTCAGATCAGGCAGCTTTCCGGTGCGGTCACAGAGGAAGAATTTGGCGACCTGTCTGTGCTGGAACAGACGAAGCTTGCCTTGTCGGTGCGGAAAAAGGAGATCCTGGAGCAGCAGAAAGTGCTGCATACGAGAATGGAAACAAACCGGCGGGCTGCAGAGAATCTATCGAAAAAAGTACGTGAGATCTCAGCACTGGAGGAAAAGCAGCGCTGGCTTAATGCCCTTTCGGACACGGCAAACGGCCAGATCAACACAAAAGAAAAAGTGAAGCTGGAAACATATGTCCAGATGACCTATTTTGACCGGATCATTGACCGTGCCAACACCCGCCTCATGATTATGACCGGCGGGCAGTACGAACTGAAGCGACGGGAAGAGGCTGTAAGCAAGGCGTCCCAGAGTGGCCTGGATCTGGATGTGGTGGATCACTACAACGGCTCTCTCCGTAGCGTCAAGTCTCTTTCAGGCGGAGAGTCCTTCATGGCATCTCTTTCCCTGGCACTGGGTCTGTCGGATGAGATTCAGTCCTCTGCCGGCGGCATAAAGCTGGACACCATGTTCGTGGACGAAGGGTTCGGCTCTCTGGACGGCGAATCGCTGCAGCAGGCCATGCAGGCCCTGGCATCCCTGAGCAGCGGGAACCGGCTGGTGGGAATCATCTCTCATGTGACGGAGCTGAAGGAGCGGATCGACAAGCAGATCATCGTCACCAAAGAAAAGACCGGCGGCAGCCGGGTGCAGATTGTGGTATAGAAAAGTGGGACCTGCCTGCTCATCAAAAGCAGATAGGTCCCTGTTTTTATGCTTACGTTTTCGCACTGGCGGTCCGCTTTGCACAGGCGGTCCGCTTCGACGGTCCGTTGCAGCGGTCCGTTCCGTCGGTCATCCCCGACGGTCAGCCGATGGCGCGGATGGCATCCTCCAGTGTCTTTGCATCCGTGATCTGGTTGACCTGACCGCGGAAGGCTGCAGCGCCGTGAACACCTTTCAGATACCAGCCTACGTGTTTTCGCATTTCCCGGACTGCGGCGTATTCACCTTTCAGTTCCAGCATGTCTCGGAAGTGGCGAAGCATCATCTGCTTTTTTTCTTCCGTGGTGGGCGAGGGCGGCAGTTCTTCGTCCTTCCATGCGGCGATCATTTCCCGAAAAATCCACGGATTTCCTAAAGCACCGCGTCCGACCATGACGAAGTCGCAGCCGGTCTCCTTCATCATCTGCATGGCGGACGGTCCGTCGGTCACGTCACCGTTTCCGATGACAGGAATGCTGACGGCCCGCTTTACCCGGGCGATGACGGACCAGTCCGCCTTCCCGCTGTAAAACTGTTCTCTTGTCCTGCCGTGTACCGTTATGGCTGACGCACCTGCTGCAGAGATGGCATGGGCCACTTCTACCGCATTGATATGATCCTCGTCCCATCCCGCACGAATCTTGGCGGTGACAGGCTTGGAACTGTTTTTTACCACCGCGGAGACCAGATCATAGACCAGATCCGGATCTTTCATCAGTGCGGACCCTTCTCCGTTTTTTACAATTTTCGGCACCGGGCATCCCATGTTGATGTCCAGCAGCGCATTATCGCATCCGTCCAGTTCCCGCGCAGTGAAGGCCAGGATGTCCGGCTCATGACCAAAAATCTGAAATCCCACCGGCTTTTCATCTTCATAAACAGTCAGCAGCCTTCCGGTGTTTTTATCCTTATACCAGAGGCCCTTGCCGCTGACCATTTCACTGCAGGTCAGGGCAGCACCCATTTCACGGCACAGGCGTCGGGTCGGTGCATCGGTAATCCCGGCCAGCGGCGCCAGCAGAAACGGATTGTCCAACTGCAGGCTGCCGATTTGCAATGCTTTCTTATCCTCCAAAATATTCTTATCCTCCAATTTCCATCCATGTTATGCATTCACTTGCAGTTATACATTCACTTGCAGTTTGATGTATCTAACACATACTTTTCGACCCAAAAAAGGCCAAAAGGGTCGTGTCTTCCAACCATGATACTCTGAAAAAGCGTAATTATCAGCAAGAATATTATAAAAAGCGCCAAAAATTTTACATTATCTTTCATATATGTTTTATGCATCCATAGTCAACCCGTACTTTTTTGCAAAAAAGAGCCCGAAATGTATGGGTTGAGACCTGATAGCACTGATTAGAAGCCGGGGCGGGGCTCCTCACAAGCCACACCGCCTTCCACCGGCCCGCCCCGGCAATCAGCGGTCGGTCTGCGGAATCGGTCCGGGGGCGACGGATCCGCCGCCTGACCGGCCACGGACAGGAAAGGCTGGCCCGCCTGACACGGTTCGGGGGCCCACTGACAGGAAAGGCTGGCCCGCCCCCGCGGTCCAGCCTCTGATTGTATGGTTTCAGTTGTTTCGCCGCCGTTCGCAGGCCGGTCGTGCCGGTTCGCAGCCCGTTCGCAGTCCGCTCCGGTTATTTCGCAGTCCGCTCAAGCCGCTTCAGGGCCAGGGCCACGGTCAGCCCCGGGATGACCCGGTTGCCGGTGATCTCGGCGCCGAGGACTTCATTGATCTTTTTCAGACGGTACTGGACCGTATTGGTGTGGATACCCATGAACTCGGAGGTTTTGCCGCTGTTCATGCCTGCGTCCAGCACAAAGGTTTCCAGTGTTTCCAGCAGCTGGCGGGACTTGTTGTCCCCTTCCTTGGTGAACGGCTCCAGCAGATCCATGTAGTTCTTTTTCAGGTTGCCGCCCTGCACCTGGATGTTGATGCAGTTGGATACCAGCACCAGTTCGTACTTGGAGAACACCCGCTTGTACGGGAAGATTCCCTCCACGAAGGACCAGGTCTCGTTGATGAGGCGGAAGCCGTCGCCGGCGCCTTCGATGCCGCTTGTGCCGGTCACATGGAAAATACGAACGCCGTCCTGTGCCTTCAGATGATCATAGATGTCGATGCAGACAGCCTTCTCGCTTGTCTCGCTGTCCTGTGCCAGCTTGCTGCCTCGGAAAATGATTCCGTAGGTCTCTTCACCTTCCGCAATACGGATGATGCTCACCATGCCGGCTTCCCGGAATTCATTGAGCACTGCTTCGCCCTCCGGCGTTTCGATGCCCTTGGCGTGGAACACACTGATGATGTCGGCAGGTTTTACGCCGGCCTCCTCCTTCAGGGAATAGGCCAGAGACTTGTTGCCGCGGATCAGGGCCTTGGCGAATTCCGCCCTGGCATCCCGCACCGGCGTATACTTCCACATACCCATGGCCAGTTCAATGATCTCTGCCAGCTTGGTGATCTCACCGGCAGAGTAATTGTCTTCATTGTCGACGATCAGCAGGTAATGCTGTTCTCCGTTGATATTCAGAATGCCCCAGTAGGTCATGGTGCCGTCGATGTCCACCAGACTGTACACGTTGGACAGGTTCAGGGCAATCTGCTTGCCGCGGCTG
>JAQXSU010000307.1 GCA_029219125.1 Bacillota bacterium | reverse complement strand
ACCAAGTTTCTGCGGGGAGATGCGGTGGAAGAGATTCGCTCTTTCGGCACGAAATGGATCGACCATGTGCATCTGAAGGATACGCCGCAGAACATGAAGGGATTCTGCCAGCTGGGCGAAGGCCGCGGCAGATATCAGGAGTGTATTGATGCGCTCAGAGAGATTGGTTTCGACGGATGGTACATCACGGAGAACTTCTACCATACCCCTCCGATGGGAAACACGGGAAGCCTCTTTGTGACGGCAGCAAAAGATCTGCAGACCATGAGAAAGATTTAAAAGAAGGAGGAAATAACGCCGTGAGGTGTTATCATAGATTGCATGGATGTACGTTATTCAGCAAGCGCGAGAGATTTTAAAAGATATACTACAGAAGAAACACGCAGTGAGTTTCTGATTGAAAAGGTGTTTGAACCTGAAAAAATCACTGCGGTTTATTCCCACGTTGACCGGATCATCACCATGGGTGCAGAACCTGTATCGGAAGATCTGGTGCTGGATGAGGAGTTTGACAGCAGGAAAGAACTGGGTCATCCGTTCTTCCTGGCGGGAAGAGAAATGGGCGTCATCAATGTCGGCGGAAAAGGCAGTGTAGCTGTGGACGGCATCGATTATGCTCTGGAACGACTGGAGGGGCTGTATATCCCTATGGGAAGCAGGCAGGTCATCTTCCGGGCGGCAGACCGGAAGAATCCGCCGAAATATTATATCAGTTCCGTGCCGGCCCATCACCGGTATGAAGTAAAACATATTACGATAGATAAGGCACATGCAGATGAGCTGGGTGAGCAGGCTACTGCCAACTGCAGAATTCAGAGACAGTACATCCATCCGTCTGTGGTGGACAGCTGTGCGCTTCTGATGGGCGTGACAAGCCTGAAAGAAGGCAGCGTATGGAACACCATGCCGCCGCACCTTCATGACCGGCGAATGGAGGTCTATATGTACTTCGACGTGAAGGAAGGCGAGTTTGTCAGTCACTTTATGGGTGAACCCCAGGAAACCCGTCATATTATCGTACATAATGAAGAGGCTGTGATCAGCCCAAGCTGGTCTATTCATTCCGGCTGCGGTACATCCAACTTCTCCTTCGTCTGGGCTATGACCGGAGAAAACAAGGATTTTGATGACATGGAGCGGCTGCCGAAAGCAGCGCTGAAATAGAACAGAGGGAGGGCTGCCTGGCTGCGGCCCTTTTTCACATACTCTGAGGAGGTTAATAATGGATATCTTATGTGTGGGCGATACCCTGGCGGATCTGATCATCCGCGAAGTGGATGATATCGTCTTCGACAATACGGCGACACAGATTGAAGAAACGAGCCTGAAGCCGGGCGGTGATGCGCTGAACAACTCCATCGACATGTCCAGACTGGGAAACAGCGTGGCGCTGGTGGGAAAGCTGGGCTGTGATATTTTCGGAGAGTATCTGTATCAGGAATGCCTGAAAAACGGTGTGGACATGAGCCACTGTGCCCGCAGTACCACGGCGCCTCATGCCAAGAGCACCATTCTCATGCGCAAAGGCGGAGATAGAAAGTTTTTCTATTATGCGGGAGCCAATGCGGAATTCACCATAGATGATGTGGATCTTTCCCTTCTGGACCAGTGCAAAATCCTTCAGATGGGAGGGACTTTCCACTTTCCGAATTTCGACGGTGCGCAGGGAACACTTCCGCTGCTGAAGGAAGCGAAGGCCAGAGGCGTCATCACGTCCATGGATGTGAATACGGATTTCACCGGCCGGTGGAATGAGACCATTGAATGCTGCTACCCATATCTGGATTACTTCCTGCCAAGCTATGAGCAGGCAGTCCTTATCACCGGAAAGGAGACCCCGCAGGAAATGGCGGATTTCCTTCTGGAGCGTGGTGTGAAGACAGCAGTCATCAAGATGGGATCAAAGGGATGCTATGCGAAGAATCAGGAAGGAGAGGCCTTCTCCTGCGGATGCTATTCTGTGCCGGTGGCAGAAACCACCGGAGCGGGCGATGCCTTTGTATCAGGATTTCTTACCGGCGTGCTTCGGGGAAAATCTCTGAAAGACTGTGTGATTTTCGGAACAGCATGTTCGGCTCAGGTTGTTCAGGCAATTGGCGCAACGACAGGAATGAAGGATTACGATACGGTCAGCCGTTTTATCGAGGAGATGCCGGCTCTGACTATAATCGATGAAAAAAAATGAGAATATATCAATAAATAAATCAAAGAGGAAAGAAAATGGCATTAGTAACGACAAAAGACATGTTCCGGAAGGCCCTGGACGGTGGATATGCCGTCGGAGCGTTCAATATCAACAATATGGAGATCGTGCAGGCAATCACCGATGCAGCGGTGGCGGAGAAATCGCCTGTGATTCTGCAGGTGGGAACCATTTCCATGAACTACCTGAGACCGGCATATACGGTGAAACTGGTGGAAGCGGCTGCGGAGGACGCTGGAATTGATTTTGCATTTCACCTGGATCATGGGGAAGATTTTGAAACCTGCAGAAAATGTGTGGATATGGGCTTCACTTCCGTCATGATCGACGGTTCAAAGCTCCCGTTTGAGGAGAATATCGAAATGACCCGCAGAGTCTGTGAATATGCTCACGCACGGGGTGTTGTAGTGGAGGCTGAGCTGGGCAAGCTGGCCGGTGTGGAAGATTCAGTGAATGTGGATGCCAGATCTGCCACATTTACAGATCCGGATCAGGCGGCAGAGTTTGTGGAAAGAACCGGTGTGGATTCTCTGGCAGTTGCCATCGGAACCAGCCACGGAGCATATAAATTCAAAGGTGAACCTTATCTGGACTTCCAGCGTCTGCAGGAGATTCACAAGAGAATACCTGATACACCGCTGGTGCTTCATGGTGCTTCTTCCGTGCTGCCGCAGTATATCGAGCAGTGCAATGCATACGGCGGAACCATTCCGGCTGCCACCGGCGTGCCGGAATCCATGATCAAAGAAGCAGCAGGCTATGGAATCTGCAAGGTCAACGTGGACACAGACATCAAACTGGCCATGACAGCAGCTGTAAGAAAACAGATTGCTGAAGATACAGCAAGCTTTGACCCTCGTAAATATATGGGAGCTGGCCGGGATCTGATCACAGAGATGATCCGCCACAAGATGCAGGCCATGCTGGGCTCCGGCGGCCGGGCATAGACGGATACATAATAACGGATACATGAAATAAAAAAATCCGGGTAATTGAAAAAGTCCCTGCTGTATGAGGGACTTTTTTCTCTGAGTTTCAGTTTCTCACCTCTGCGCTCCAGACTGTACCTGAGTTCGAAATGACAAGAAGCTTTATGGATTTTCCTGCATTAAGGAGCTGCTCCATGGCGTTCTCTCCGAAGGTAAGATAGCCGTCTTCTGTGATAGAGATGCCGTCATAGCGGAATTTGTGGTTGCCGGTAACGCGACGGCAGGTGTCAGGAATGTCTGCCAGATCCTCTTCTGCGTAGTAACAGATTGTGCCGTGGTCACCAAATGTTTCCCGCCGTCCTTCCAGGAAATCTTTC
>JAQXSU010000306.1 GCA_029219125.1 Bacillota bacterium | reverse complement strand
GGCATGACCTTCGAAGAAAGAACCCGCATGCTTCACGATGACCGGGAAACCTTCTGCAAGGAAGTGGATAAGACCCTGCACCGCCACTATCAGGCCATCAAGGCCCTGACCGAAAGAGGGACCTACTTCTTCGACTACGGCAACTCCTTCATGAAAGCCATGTATGATGCAGGCATCAGGGAAATCTCCAAAAACGGTTATGACGATAAAGACGGATTCATCTGGCCTTCCTATGTGGAAGACATCATGGGACCGGTACTCTTCGACTACGGCTACGGCCCGTTCCGCTGGGTATGCCTCTCCGGTAAGCCGGAAGATCTGGATGCCACCGACCAGGCAGCCATGGACTGCATTGATCCGAACCGGAGAGCACAGGACAGAGACAACTGGGTATGGATCCGCGATGCGAAGAAAAACAAGCTGGTGGTGGGAACCCAGGCCAGAATCCTGTATCAGGATGCCGAAGGCAGAACCCGCATCGCCCTCAAGTTCAATGAAATGGTCCGCGAAGGAAAGATCGGTCCGGTCATGATGGGAAGAGACCATCACGATGTATCCGGCACTGACTCCCCGTTCCGCGAAACCTCCAACATCAAGGATGGTTCCAATGTCATGGCAGATATGGCGGTACAGTGCTTCGCCGGAAACGCAGCCAGAGGCATGTCCCTGTGCGCACTGCATAACGGCGGCGGCGTAGGCATCGGCAAGGCCATCAACGGCGGTTTCGGCCTGCTGCTGGACGGCTCTGCTCGGACTGACGAGATCATCAAGTCTGCCATGATGTGGGATGTCATGGGCGGCGTAGCCAGAAGAAACTGGGCGAGAAACGAAAACGCCCTGTCTACCTCTGTGGAATACAATAAGAACTATGCCGGCAAGGGACATATCACCATCCCGTTCCTGGCTGACGAGGACCTGGTCGAAAAGACCGTAGACCGGTTCGTGAAATAGGAGAAGACCATGTCAACCTTACTGATCAAAAATATCGGCTGCCTGCAGACCCCTGTGGGCAGCTTCTCCCACGGCGGCGAAAAGCAGGGGGAAAACGTAAAATTACATAGCGCCTCGGTTCTGATCGAAGACGGAATTCTTCGCAAAATCTGTTCGGACGGGGAACTTGCCTGCAGCGAAGCTGCGGCGGACCTGGTTCTGGATGCGGAGGGAAATCTGGTAACACCGGGGCTGGTGGAAGGACACACACATATGATTTTCGGAGGATATCGGCAGAATGAAATTCCTCTGAAGCTGAAGGGTGCAGGGTATCTGGACATTCTCCGGGCCGGCGGCGGCATTCTGGATACGGTGAGAAAGACCCGCGCTGCCAGCTTTCAGGAGCTGTATGATAAGACAGAAGGCTTTCTGGATGAGATGATGGGACTGGGCGTGACCACCTGCGAAGCCAAGAGCGGCTACGGTCTGGACTTCGAAACGGAAGTCAAGATGCTGGAGGTCCTGAAAAAACTCAATGAAGACCATCCGATGGATGTGGTGTCCACTTTCATGGGAGCCCATGCGGTTCCGGAAGAATATAAGGGAAAAGAGGATGCCTTTATTGACATGCTCTGCGAAACTGTGATACCTTATGTGAAGGAGCATAAATTAGCGGAATTCTGTGACGTGTTCACAGAGGATTCCGTATTCAATGTGGAGCAGAGCCGCAGATATCTGGAGTGTGCCAGAGCGCACGGCTTCGGGCTGAAGGTTCATGCCGACGAGATCGAAGCCATCGGCGGATCCCAGCTTGCCGGACAGCTGGGTGCAGTAAGCTGTGAACACCTGATTTCCATCGATGAAGAGGGACTGGCTGCACTGGCAAAGGGCGGCGTGACCGCCATGTGTCTGCCGGCAACCTCCTTCTATCTGGGAGCCAGCTTCGCACCGGCACGTCGGATGATCGAGCTGGGGATTCCGGTGGCCATGGCCTCCGATTTCAATCCTGGTTCCTGTCCATCCCTGAATCTGCAGTTTGTCATGAATCTGGGCTATCTGAAGTATCGGATGACACCGGAAGAAATTCTGACTGCAGTGACCATCAATCCGGCCTGTGCCATCGGCCGCGGCCATCTGGTGGGAACTCTGGAGGAAGGAAAGCAGGCAGACCTGGTTATCTGGGACGCGCCGAATATGGAGATGCTCTGCTATCGGTTTGGCTCCAATCTGGCATTACAGACCATTAAGAAAGGAATTCTGGTATAAAAAAATGAAATTAGTAGACATGAAGGTAAGTGAATATCTCGAGGTACTGAAATCCAACGCACCGGCACCGGGCGGCGGATCTGCCAGCGCTCTGGCTGCAGCACAGGGAATCAGCCTGGTTGCCATGGTGGCAGATCTGACCATCGGCCGGGAAAAGTATGCAGAGTATGAGAAGGTGTGTATTGCAGCAAGAGACGAAGCGCTGGAGCTGTACGGAAAGCTGTCTGCAGCTGTCGACAAGGATACGGAAGCCTTTAATCTGGTATCCGATGCCTTCAAGCTGCCGAAGGGAACCGACGAAGAGAAAGCGGCCAGAAGCAAGGCCATTGCTGAAGCGACCCTGACAGCAACCGAAGTACCGTTTGAGACACTGATGCTTTGTGCAGAAGGTCTGAAAATCGCGGAGAAGATCGTAGGAAAGTCCAATCCCAACGCAGCATCTGACCTGGGCGTAGCCGCACTGAACCTGCTGACCGGACTGAAGGGCGCATGGCTCAATGTGCTGATCAATCTGCCGGGTGTGAAAGATGAAGCGAAAAAAGAAGAGTTTATGACCGGGCGGAAGCGGATCATCGAAGGAGAAGCTACTGCTGCGAGAATTTATGCAGAAGTCAGTGCGATGCTGTAAAAAAACTAAGGAGGAAATCATGGCACAGATTATTGAAAGCATTCCAAATATATCGGAAGGAAGAAACCAGGAAGTCATTGAGGCCTGTGTGGACCAGATCAGGACCACACCGGGCTGCACCCTGCTGAACTATTCATCCGACCCGAACCACAACCGGACCGTCATTACATATATCGGCGACGCAAAGGGTGTCGAGGAAGCCAGTGTAAAGCTGGCGAAGAAGGCCGTGGAGCTCATCGACCTGACGAAGCATGAGGGCGAACACCCGAGAATGGGCTGCGTGGACGTAATGCCGTTCGTTCCGATTAAGGATGCCAGCAATGAGGAATGTATCGCCCTTTCACAGATCGTCGGAAGGAGAATCGCAGAGGAAGCAGATCTGCCGGTATTCCTGTATGAACTTTCTGCCAGCCAGCCAAACAGAAAGAATCTGGCAACCATTCGAAAAGGCCAGTTCGAAGGCATGGCAGAAAAGGTACAGCAGGAGGAATGGGAACCGGATTTCGGCGGCAGACGGATTCACCCGACCGGCGGCGTGGTTGCAGTGGGCGCCAGACCGCCTCTGGTGGCATATAACCTGAATCTGAATACGTCGGATGTAACCATCGCCAGCAAGATCGCGAAGATCATCCGGGAGAAAGACGGCGGTCTGAAGTGCGTCAAGGCCATGGGATTCATGCTGGAAGACAGAAATATCGCCCAGGTTTCCATCAACATGACGGATTTCCGCGTAACGCCGCTCTATCGTGTCACCGAACTGGTAAAGGCGGAAGCAGCCAGATATGGCGTACAGGTCATCGGAACAGAGGTCATCGGGCTCTGTCCGATGAAAGCGCTGGTGGATTCCGCCGAATACTATCTGCAGATTGAAAACTTCGACTTTGACAATCAGGTGCTTGAAAATCATATCCTGTAATGGTAGAATAAGTATGCAGTCTACTGCAGAAAAAATGATACAGGATGCACCATAAGGAGAAGTTAACATCATGACAGAAAAAAAAGAGTTTTCCAGTTCCTTTTCCCTGACAGACGAGATCGCAGACATCGTGCGTGATCGGATTTTGAAGGGTGAGTATGAAATCGGCGAGAAGATTAAGGAAAATCAGATCGCTTCTGAGCTGAAGGTGAGCCGCACACCGATCCGGGATGCCTTCAAGCAGCTGGAAAACGAAGGGTTGATCGACTATGTCCCCAACCGGGGATGTTTCGCCAAAGGCTTCACGCAGCAGGATGTGGATGATATCTACGCAGTCCGCACGGCCCTGGAGCAGCTGGCGGTGGAACGTGCCGTGCAGCGGATTACGGAGGAGGAGCTTGCTGAGCTGGAAGAACAGTGGGATCTGATGGAATTTTATGCAAAGAAAAAGGACAGCAAAAAAGTCCTGGAGCTGAACACATCATTCCATGATGTAATCTATACTTCCACCAGAAGCCGGTTCATGGCCCAGGTACTCCGGTCCTATAAGGATTACATCGATAAGACCAGGAAATCTGTCTTTTATGATGATACATATCTGGATGCGATTCTGGTGGAGCACCGGGAGATCATGGAAGCTATCAAGGCACGGGATCAGGAAAGGGCTGTGGCTGCGGTTTCCTTCCACCTGAAGAGATCCCAGGATCGTGCAGAAACCATGTGGAATCTGAAATGAGTACTCTGATATGAGAGAAAATAAAAGTAAGAGGAATCTCGTTTACCGGTTGCTGTGCCTGATCTGCATCGCTGTTTTCCTGTTTTCGCTGGTCAAACTGGTGAAAATCTGGCTGGAATACAGAGAGGCGGAGAAGTTTTATGACTCGGCGGCAAGCGAGTATACCAGTCAGAACGAGTGGAAAAAACTGAACGGTGATGAAACGGAGGATGGACCGCCGATTTCCGTGGATTTTTCGGAGCTTCTGGCCATCAATGAGGATATCATCGGATGGATCTATATGGAAGATACCGTGGTGAGCTATCCGCTGCTCCAGGGAGAAAACAATTTTTACTACCTGGATAAGACCTACTACAGAAAGTATCTGGCATCAGGCAGTATTTATCTGGATACGGGAAATGAGCGGGATTTCAGCGATTCCCACAGCATCATCTACGGACACAACATGAAAAACCATACCATGTTCGGTGATCTGGATGATTTCATGGAGGCAGATTACCTGAAGGAACATCAGTATGTAGATATCCTTCTGACCGATGGATCCTGGCTGCGGTATAAGATCTTTTCGGTGTACCGAGCGGATGTGGAAGACGGAACCTACGATGTACCCCTGAACGGGAAAAAGGCATTTCGCAATTTCCTGAAGCTTGCAGAGGAAAAGAACATGCATAAGGACAGTGATGTGAAGTTCCCGAAGGTGGATACAGAAGATAAAGTGATCACCCTGTCCACCTGTACCGAAGACTCAGCCAATCTGGAACGATTCGTGCTGACAGCAGTGCTGGTGCGTGTGGATGGAAAGCCGCTGCTGAAATAAAGGAAGAAACAAGATAAGGACGGAGAAAGCTGTGAAGGTTTTCCCCGTCTTTCTTTTTAGCGTTCACGGGGAAACTGTAAACCAAAAAAGGAAAAAGACCTCTTACGAGGTCTTTTTCCCTGAAAGTGTGTGTGTATTCAATAAAAGAAGGAAAGTTTGCATAAGTTTAAGTATCTTCTTGCCCTTTGCACATAACTATCATAGCATATAATTGTGAAGACACTATGTGTATTCTACCATGAGTATGTGGCAAAGTCAACAAATTCCCAACGAATTTCGTCATTTTCTGCAATAATTATCTGATCTGCGGGAACGGATGGAATTTCACCGTTTACTTTAAATATCCATCCGGTGGTCTCAGCATAATCCTTTTCCGTGAGACCGCCGATTTCTGTCACATAGGATTTATCCGTATCAATGGTGATGGAAATATCGTTTGAAACACAGAAAAGTTCTGTAGCTTCCAGCACGGTGGAACCTTCCTCTGCGATGAAGGATGCAGGCGGAATGCTTTCAAAACCATCATTTTCAGCATCCTCCAGCCCGATAAAAAGTTCCATGGTCAGATTCACCGGATTCACCACCGGTTCTTCTGCAGGTGCCTCACCCGAACTGCTCCCACAGGAAACCAGCGTGAACGCCAGCAGCAGAACCAGAATCAGATTTAAAACTATCTTTTTCATTTTCACTACCTCCCCATAATAACATGTCGAGCCCCTTTAAAGAAGCATGGACGTCATCAAATCATACATTTCTTCTACCTGCTCCGCCTCCACGTCGTAGACGATTTCGCCGCTGAGGACAGTCATGTCCGCATGCATTTTCGCGAAGGTGCGCAGATCCTTGTTGAGCGGATTTTCTTCAAACACCGTGAAATCTGCAATCCGTCCTTTTTCAATCATACCAAGCTTATCTTCCATGCCGATGATTGCAGCTGCCTGCAGGGTCAGTTCTTCGATTGCCTCTTCCACGCTGTGCACAGAACCAGCTGTTGGATGGGAAGCATCCAGGCAGGTACCCCAGGTGGTCAGAACTTCGTCACAGTGCTGCAGGGTCTGCTTCGTTTCCTCCGGCAGAGTGCAGTCGGAAGCGATGGTGATTACATTTTTATATCCCTTGCTGCGGATTACCTCCAGACTCAGGTAAGCCTTCTGCAGATCGGCCTGGTCAATAGCTTCAATAAACAGGTCATACCCCTTGTCGCAGACCTCCAGCATGATCTGATCCAGTGCATCCTGCGAAAACTCCATCGGAGAGTTTGCCTGATCCAGATACAGGTTCAGAGTTCTGGCCTGAATCATATCGCCCATCTCATTGCAGTTGGTTTTTCTGCGTATCAGCGTATGAAGCAGGCCTCTCGGATTCAGCGGCCGGTGCATGAAGAGGGATCCGAAGAACCGCTGCTTCAGCTTCCCCTCGTTATATAACCCGATCATGGAATCCTGATACAGCCCCTCGAAATAGTCCGGCGTCTGCTGATTCAGCACGGTAGTGACGCCCTTATCACAGAGCTCCTCGATTTCCTGCGCCACAGCCTCCTCGATTTCCTCGAAATCGAAAGGAACCAGCAGGTTCAGCACATAACCCACGGTGACGATCTCCACACATTCCTCTTCTGCAGTTTCGGTAATGATGGTTTCTGCGGCAGAATTGACTGCACAGCCCAGACCGCCGGTGCAGAGAAGCAGAACCGGGCGTTCTGCACAGCATTCGTCTAAATCTTCCTTTGAAGGCTCCATGTCCTCCCGGTATCCGTAACCGAAGATCACTTCCTCGTCATGACTGTCCGCCCAGTTGCAGACCTTTCCGCAGATTTCGTCTGCATCCCGGCAATCCGAAAGATCCAGAAAACGTCCTGCGAATACGTTTCTCACCGGGCTCCTGTGCACGTCGATAAACCCCGGAAACATGTATTTCCCGTTGAGATCCACCACTCGGGTATCCTTGCCTGTAATCTCCTCCATGGCATCAAAATCGCCAACGGCGGTGATCAGACCGTCCTGACATGCCACGGCGTCAGCCCACGGAAAATCCGGGTCATGAGTATAGATATGTCCATTCTGAAAAATAATATCAGCTGTCTGCGCTTTTTTAAAAAAACCAAATGCCATATTGCGTCTCCTTGTGTCTGTAATTACAATTATTCTATCATAAATCAGGCGGTTATGATATACTGAAAAAGAGAGTTTCGTGTGAAAAAAAGGAGAAAATCATGGAAAAATGCAGAATAGAACGATTTCAGAAGGAAATAGGGGTTTCGGATTACCTGGAAGGATATGTGGCCGTAGAGGAATTTCTGGAATACTGCAAAGCCTGCCCCAATTACGGCGTAATCTGGTCCTGCCCACCCTTTGATTTCGACGCAGAAGGCTTCTGGTGCCGGTTTTCACGTCTCCTGGTCATAGCCCGCAAAATCCATCTGCCCGGCGGTATTTCGCAGGAGGAGGGTTTACGGATCCTCAGCGATGTGAAGGCGGATATGACCCGGGAGCTGCTTGAACTGGAAGCGGCCAATCCAGGCTCCGTGTCCCTCAGTGCCGGAAGCTGCAGCATCTGCAGGAAGTCTTTCGGGAGTGAGACCGAAAGTGAGAACGAAACCGTGACAGGAACCGCTGCGCCCCATGGCTGCACCCGTCCGGACGGCCAGCCTTGCCGGTATCCTGATACCATGCGCTATTCCATCGAGGCCCTGGGCGGCAACGTAGGTCTGACTGTGCAGAAACTCCTGGGCATTCAGCTGGAATGGATGGAGGAAGGAAAGCTGCCGTCCTACTTCGTACTGGTGGGCGGGCTGCTGATGCCATAGAAAGACAATTTTGAGAATTTACTTTTGAATATTTTTAAAAATTGCTGAATGAAAAAGATTGACGCTGAGATATATTGTGGTATAATCATACCATAAAAAGGACATAACAATTGAAAGGAGAGTGAAACAATGCCGCAGATTATTCCGATCAAAGAACTGAAAAATACAGCTGAAATTTCCGAAAGATGTCATGCTTCCAATGAACCGATTTTTATCACGAAAAACGGATATGGAGACATGGTACTGATGAGCATGGAAATGTATGAAACCCAAATTAAGAGAGAAATGATGTATCGAGAACTTGAAATCTCTGAACGTCAGGTAAAAGAAGGAAAAGTGGAAAATGCTAAAACGGTGGTAAGTGACTTGAGAGGAAAATATGGATTATAAATATAAGAGGCTGTTGCATTGCAACAGCCTCTGTTCGTTTTATCTGAAACCTGATATCTTATTTTACATACACCTTCGGCAGTCTCTGACCGAATGCGCAGCAGATCTCGTAGTTGATGGTGCCGGTGGCTTTGGCGATATCGTCTGCAAGAATGGTGTTCTTGCCGTCGGTACCCATGATGATGACTTCGTCGCCGACCTTAACATCAGGCACGTCGGTTACGTCTACCATGCACTGGTCCATGCAGATGTTTCCGGCAACCGGAGCCATAACACCGTTTACGATGACTTTGGCGAACTGAGAGTACGGACGAGGGTAACCGTCTGCGTAGCCGAGAGCCAGCGTTGCGATTTTGCTCGGTTTCTCAGAGATATAGCGGCGGCCGTAACCTACGGAGAAGCCTGCAGGCACGTCTTTCAGATGTATGATGTTTGCCTTGACGGACATGACCGGCTTGATGGACAGCTGGTTCACATCCACTTCATCGGAAGGATAGCAGCCGTAGAGGATGATACCAGGGCGGCATGCATCGAAGTGCACGGTCGGCAGTTCCATGATGGAAGCACTGTTTGCCAGGGTCTTCCATGGAATTTCCACACCGGCAGCTGTCAGTGCGTCGTAGAATTTATTGTACTTGGCTTCCTGCTCGTGGGAGTAAGTCTTATCGAAGGCATCCGCTGTGGACATGTGGGAGAACAGGCCGCGGATCTTAAAATTCTTCAGGGCGGCAATCTTCTTCACATCTTCCACTGCAGCGTCGATGTTGGCATCGTCCGGCAGATAGCCGATTCTGCCCATACCGGTATCCACAGCAATCAGGCCTCTTACGGTCTTGCCTGCAGCTGCAGCGGCAGCATCGATGGCAGCGGCATTGGCTGCATCGCAGACAACCGGCGTGATGTCATAGTTTACAATGGTGTCTGCATACATGTCCGGAGTCAGTCCCAGCATGATGATTTCTTCCCTGGCACCGGCCTCACGCAGAGTGATGGCTTCCTGCAGTGTGGCGATGGCAAATATCTTCACACCGTTTTCCCGGAGCACTTCTGCAACCTTTACGCTTCCGTGTCCATAGGCGTCGGCTTTGATGACGCCGATCATATCCCGGTCGCCGATTTTGGCGCGGATATTTTTAATGTTGTAATCCAGATTGGATAAGTTAACTTCGACCCATGCAGGCCGGATGGCTTCTTTGTACATTTCGAACCTCTCCTTTATCTTCCATTATTTATCGCTTCTATCGCTTCACAAAATATGATGTATACAATATCAACCATATTATATGCTTTGTTTTCTGCTTTTTCAAGGTGAATATAGGGGATTTTTCACAAAATCTGTTTGCATCCCCGGCGGAAATGCGGTAAGCTATTTATACACAACTGTAATAGAAAAAAGAATGGAATGAAAAGGAGTTTGGGAGTTACATATGGAGAGAGATAATTTCAGAAGTAAGACGGGATTTGTCATCGCCTGCATCGGTTCGGCAGTGGGGATGGGAAACATCTGGCTGTTTCCTGCCCGGGTATCTGCCTTTGGCGGTGCGGCATTTCTGATCCCGTATTTTATCTGCGTACTGGTCATCGGCGTCACCGGCGTGGTGGGTGAGATGGCCTTTGGACGCGCCATGGGCGCAGGCCCTATGGGGGCCTTTGGAAAAGCCACAGAAATGGCTGGAAAGGGAAAGAAGCTGGGGGAAGGCCTTTCTCTGGTTCCGGTGATCACCAGTCTGGCACTGGCAATCGGATATTCTGTGGTCGTGGGCTGGATCCTGAAATACATGGTAGGCTCCATTACCGGCAGCGTATTCCAGCCGCAGAACGTAGAGGAGTTCGGTGCAGCCTTCGGGGCGACCGCTTCATCCTTCGGCAGCGTGGGCTGGCACCTTCTGGGTCTGGTGCTGACCTTCCTGATTATGATCTACGGCATCTCATCGGGTATTGAACGGGTAAATAAAGTAATGATGCCTCTGTTTTTCATCATGTTCGTAGGGATGGC
>JAQXSU010000305.1 GCA_029219125.1 Bacillota bacterium | reverse complement strand
AAAAGCCGAAAAGAAGGGGGATGCACCACCTAAAAGCGCGAATTATCCGCAGATTATTTCATAATTATATCCATATTTACTAATTTTTGTATGATAATCATCAATTTTTCGCTATTCTGCAAAGGGTGCCCCCCCTTCTTTGGCGGATTTTACTGCTCGATTTAGGGGGTTGCATGTGGCTAACCGCCTGTATATCTGTCCATCCGGGTCAGATCCGGGCCATATCCGAGTCAGGTCCCGGCGGTTGAGGCGAATCGGCGGCGGGTCAGAACTTGGTCACATGAAATACGATTTCGTTGCGGGCGGCATCGTCGGCCGGATTGAAGTAGATGGTATATTTCATATATGACATTCGCAGCTCTGCATGGTTGGGATTCCCGTCCGGATCATGGCCGTTCAGAAAGGCTTCAAGATCCGCAGTGTTTCCCTGTCCGACCGCTGCGCGGCAGATGTCTTTGGCATAGTCTTCTGTATGTACGGCTACGCAGGAGGTCACGTCCATCAGAACGCGGTTCTCTGCCGTTCCGGCGTTGGTCCCGGTAATGCCGCTTTTCCAGCCGCGGGCGGAAATCGCCTCCTGGTCATAGATTGGATTTCCGTCCGCATCCGTGACCACATATCCTTTCCGCTGCTCGACTACATATACCAGCGATTTTCCGCTGCCGTCGGTCAGGTCGCGGATTCGGCAGTGATCCGGTATTTCCACATTGAGGTTCAGCATCCTGCCCTGCCCCTCCTCACTGATCAGGGCACAGGCCAGCGGATAGAATCCTTCATACCGGTCGCCGGATTTCACAAACTTCAGCGGCTGTGACAGAGGGGTGAATCCGAGGGCTTTTTCCAGTAGATTGGCCTCACTGTCGATGGAGATCACGTCCTGCTCCGTCAGCCCCTCACCCAGCACCACGATGTTCATGCCCATCTGCAGCCGCACCGATGCATAATGTGTCGGACCTTCACTGGAGGATGTTTCTCCTTCACCGGACGATGCTCCCCCTTCCTCCTCTGCCAGGGTGAACACTGCCTGGATGTCTTCATGGCCGCGGTATTCCTTCAGCTTCACTTTCGTGACCTGCATTTCACGACCTCCGACCACCACACTGCCCGCAGGAGAATAGGAAAACACCGAGTCGACGGATTTTGCGAAGACTCCACCGCCGGCGCCGCCGGCACCGAACCCGGCTCCTTCCTGATCGAAAGCGCACAGCTGCGTGGTGGTATCCTGTACCGACGTTCCCGCCGGGTGCACCAGGAAAAACGCATTTTCGTCATCATATGGCGTCAGTGACATGTTGATCTGCTTCAGCACCGGGCCGTAACGGTTTCCCAGCTTCAGGGTGGAAGCCTCCAGTGCACTTCGGCTGGCGAAGGTCTGACCGGACGGGTTTTGGGCGAACGGAATCAGATCCCCGTCATAGCACTCCGAAAAATCGGCCGGCACATAGGTTTCATCCAGAATCCAGAGGAAGTTTGGCAGCTGGGTGCCGATGTCCAGGAATTCATATTTTGCCAGCTTCCCGTTCAGGGACACGCCTGCCCGCACCGCACCTTCGAAGGCCGGGTCGATCTGCACCTGCCAGACGGCGTACACCCCATCGCCGATGCGGACATCCGCTTCCCTCGTTACCTCTGCCGCCACGGAGTCCTGCGTCAGCTCCCGATAGCAGTTCAGCACCGGAAGTTCCAGCGTTTCAGCAGGCTTTTCGGTCAGAAGATAAAAGGTCCGGTCCTCCTGTTCCGCCAGAAAAATCAAGGCCGGCCGTTCCGTTCCGCGGCACGAAGCCGCTGCGGAGGAAATCGGCGTGTAGGTGTCCTTCGAGTCTTTTTTGCAGAGAATATAGTTTTTGTCGGAGGTATCGTAACTTGCCGTCGTGAAGGAAGCCGTCCGGATCTGGCCGTTTTCTGCACCCTGGCCGCTGCTCCGGCCATCGTCTCCCGCCAGCAGATTCTTGCCGAATAGCAGCAGGGCCGCCCCCAGCAAAATCACCAGGCAGAGCACTCCCGCCATGACCGTCAGACGTTTCTTTCCGGCATGCATTGGTCCGGATTCCGCGCGCACCTTTCCGTCGGCCTTTTCCGCCTCCTCCGCACCGGCTTTTTCCAGATCCTCCAGCAGTTCCGTCATATTCTGATACCGGTCCTGCGGATTGATGGCCGTGCATGTTTCGATGACCTGGCCCAGCGCACCTTCCCGGAACCGCACCACCGCAGGGTGCTCTCCGGTCAGCAGCAGATTGAGCAAAATCCCCACAGCAAAAACATCCGTCCGCACGTCGGACCGGTTCAGGCCGAACTGCTCCGGCGCCGCATAGCCTGCCGTCCCCAGGAGCCGCGTGTCGCTTTTCTTTTCCGGCAAAATCCGCATGGCCGCATCCAGATCGATGAGATAGATCTTTCCCTCCGGCGTCAGCATCACGTGCTCCGGTTTCACATCCCGGTGAATCACGCCTTTCCGGTGGAGGCAGAAGAGCGTCCTGCAGACAGACGAAATGACCGAAACCGCCCGCTGCGGTGTCATTTTTTCGCCGCCGTCGATGAGTTCCTGCAGCGAAATGCCGTCGATAAATTCTTCCTCCACCACGCAGAAGCCCTGCTCCATGCGGCAGCTGTACACCTGCGGCAGACCCCCGCCGCTCTGGCCGTCGAGGATCTGATATCCGGGCATCGGCCGGTCATAAATCCGCAGCACAAAAAGCCCGCCATCCGGATTTTCTACAGTGTACACCGCACTGTTTTCCTTGATGCTGAG
>JAQXSU010000304.1 GCA_029219125.1 Bacillota bacterium | reverse complement strand
GGTTTGGGATGCAGCCGGCCGGCCGCTGGGACCGGATTCCACCGGTGCAAACAGCATCGAGGAAGCGGAAGGCCTGGTACGCCGGCCGGAGGACTATGTGATCATCAAGCCGCGGTGGAGCGCATTTTTCCAGACGGAACTGGATCTGATCCTCCGCCGGAAAAAGATCGACACCGTGATTCTCACCGGAACCACCACCCCCAACTGCGTGCGGACCACCTGCTATGATGCTATCTCCCTGGACTATCACACGGTGATTCTGGAGCAGTGCTGCTCCTCCAATACACCGGAAATTCAGAAGGCCAACATGGAAGATATGGAACGGGTCGGCGCCGTCATCGTGCGCAGCTGGCCGGAGCGGGCGTAAGAGAGACTATAAGAGATAATACAGCCTACAGCAGGCTGTATTTTTTCGTCAGTAAAACTTGCAGCATGCTGTTCTGGATGGTAGAATTAGAAAAAACTGACTGCAATCCGAAAGGAGGAGAATATACTTTGAAAAAAAAGATATCCCTGGTGCTCATTGCTGCGCTGCTTCTGATCGCTGTACTGATGATCGGGCTGGCTCTGTTTGTATCCTCTGCGGAGACCTCTTATCCGACGTTTGAAATCGGTGTCCGGGAGATTCAAAAATACGGAAACGTTGTTCTGGATGTGGAGCCGGAGAAGCTGCAGGAGGCTGGCTATGCCTACGGTGATATACTTGCCGTGACCATGGACGGAAAGACCTGGCAGATTCCCTTTTGCACCAATTATTCTGATGTGGACAATGGTTCTTATGTGGCCTGTGATAAAGACGAAGGGTTGATTCTTGCAATCAATATGGGAGATTTTGCCACTGCAGGCGGCATTGCAGAAAAGATCACCGCGGAAGATAAGTCTTTCACGTGGGTGTTCCCTGATGGCAAGAGCCTGGAGAATCTGGTGTTTTCCATTTCCATGGGCGAGAAGGGTGGTTACCATGACCAGTATCTCATTCATCAGCTGGTGAGGACCAACGACCGTGCGGACTACGATTCCGACCTGATTTTCGCAAACTTCCGCAACATCGATGCCGGTGACCTGGGCAGGAACGCCCTGTTCCGCAGCAGTAATCCCATCAATAATGAATTAAAACGTGCAGCTTATGCGGATGACTTCGTGGAGTCAAACGGTATCCGGACGGTGATGAACCTGGCCAACTCCGATGCAGACATCGCCGGCTATATCGCCCAGGAGGACTTTGATTCTCCTTATTATGCATCTTTGTATCAGGCCGGTCAGGTGAAAGCACTGAACCTGAGCCTGGACTTTGCTGCTGAAGACTTTCAGGACGGTCTGGCGGAGGGCCTGCGCTTTTTCATCGCCAATGAGGGTCCTTATCTGGTTCACTGCGATGAGGGAAAGGACCGGGCAGGCTTTGTTTCCGCTCTGCTGGCCTGTTACATGGGTGCGTCCTATGATCAGGTGGTGGAAGACTACATGCAGACCTATATCAACTACTATCACCTGGAGAAAGACAGCGAACAGTACATGGCAGTCAAGAACAGCAATATCGATTCCACACTGCGGATGATTACCTATTCTTCCGACAGCACGGATCTGGCTAAGGTGGACCTGGTCGCTGCCGCCAAGCGGTATATGAAGAAGCTTGGATTGTCGGATGCGGAGTGCGAGGCCCTGCGGTCCAATCTGGCAAGGGACTATGAAAAAAACCGGGCGTGAAAATTTTGTGAAGAAAACGTGAAAAAGACAGTTGACAAAAAACAAACGACGTGTTATTTTAATTCTTGGAACGGCGTTCCAAAAAAGCGAAGTTTTAAAGGAAGCGAGAGTTATGAAACATAAATTTATTTCCAAGCGGTACTGGAAAGACACCAGCACTGCCATGGGGCAGTCCGATGCCCTGGCAAAGAGTTTTGACGATTGTATCAATTTGAGTCTGGGGGATCCAGACCTGATCACCGATACGCAGGTCATCGAGCATGCCATGGCCGATGCCAAGGCAGGCCATACCAAATACACGGATTTCAGCGGTGACCCGGAACTGAAGGCTGCCATTGCGCAGATGTACCGGGAAGATTACGGTCTGGAAGTGGAAAATAAGGAAATTTTCGTCACTGCCAGCGGATGTCTGGCCATGTATCTGGCGCTGGAAGCCATTCTGGATGACGGGGATGAGGTCATCATCCATGCACCGTACTTCACGCCGTATCCGCAGCAGATCGAGCTGGCGCGGGGAATTCCTGTGGTGCTGGATACCTATGAAGAGGAAGGCTTTCAGGTCAATCTGGAAAGACTGGAGGGTCTGATTACAGAGCGGACCAAAGCCATCGTCATCAACACGCCGAACAATCCGACAGGAAACTGCTTTCACCGGGAGTCTCTGGAGAAGGTGGCAGAAATTGCAAAGCGTTATGACCTGCTGGTGATTGCCGATGATATTTACGGCAGCTTCAGCTATGCGGAGGAATTCGTGCCAATCATGTCCCTGCCGGGCATGCGGGAGAGAACCATCACCATTAACTCGTTCTCGAAGAATTTCACCATGACCGGCTGGCGTGTGGGTAATATCATCGCGCCGGACTATTTGATCTCCACGATTCAGACCATCAACGAAAACGTAGTATTCACGGCGCCGTCGGTATCTCAGCGTGCTGCCATCTACGCGATCCGCGACCGGAAACGGATCCAGCCGCCGATGATTGAGGAATATAAGAAGCGTGTCTGCTATGCCATCCAGCGGATCAATGCGATTCCGAAGATGTCTGTCATGGAAGCCAGAGGTACCTTCTATCTCTTCGTGAACATCAAGGAGACGGGGCTGACTTCTGTGGAGGCTGCAGACCGGATTCTGAAAGAAGCCCATGTGCTGACGCTGCCGGGTGACACCTTCGGCGCCTGCGGAGAAGGGTATCTCCGACTGGCCTGCACGGTGGGCGTGGACAAGCTGAAAGAGGTTTTCGACCGGATCGAAAAAATGGAGCTCTTTCGGTAGAAAGAAGTAATTTCGGAAGGAATTCCGACAGGGATTTCTGTACACCTGAAAAACACATAAATCATACACATATACCCAAATTACCCAAACTACGCAAACGGGGGCTGCCGGGACAGGCGGCCCCTGTTTGCATGTGGGAGAAATGACATCTTTTGACGGAGGGGATATCCTTTGACGGGAGAACGGTGTTGTGGTAAACTGAAATTGATAATGGGGCGTGCGTGAGAACATCGTCCGGGAGTATAGAAACATCATCTCCACGGGCAGAAACACCATCCGCGGTAGACGGAAAGTCAGAAAGAGTGATGCATCATGAGCGAGAAAGAAAACTACAATACTATACCGATGATTGAAAAAGCATGTCAGGTGGTGGATGTCATATCGAAAGAAGGCGGGGAAGCCGGGATTTCCGAGATTGCGCGGCAGACCGGTATGTCCAAATCCACCATCTTCCGCGTGTTATACACCCTGCAGAGCTGGAACTGGATTCAGAAAGACGAAGCCAGCGACCGATACCGCCTGGGGCTGTTCTTTCTGCAGGCAGGCAAGCAGGTGGCCGGCAAGCTGAAACTCGAAGAAATAGCCCGGCCCGTGATGGAACGGGTCGCCGAAGAAACGGGAGAAGGGGTCAACCTGGGCACCTGCTTCGAAGATCGCGTGCTCATCCTGGAAAACGTCCAGGGCCAGGCTTCGCTTCTGGTTCTGGGGCTGCAGCCAGTCTTCGACTTGTACTGCTCGGGCCTCGGTAAGCTGTTTCTAAGCGAAATGACAGAGGAACAGCTTCACGACTATTTTCGGCGCATGAAACCGGAACAGAAGACGGACAGCACCATTACCACCGAGGCGGAAATGAAGGCGGAATTGCAGCAGATTCGTCAGCAGGGTTACAGCCTGGATAATGAAGAATATGAATACGGACTGCTCTGCGTGGCTGCACCGATCCGCAACCAGGAAGGGGAAATGATTGGCGGAATCAGCGTATCCGGCCCGGCAAGCCGCATGAAACGGGGAAAGGGCGTGGCCTCCATTCAGGCATCGGTCCTCTCTGGCGCCGCAGAAATCGAAGAACGGATGGGCTTCCATCTGTAGCGCCAGGAATGCCTGAACTCGCTGACGAGCGGGAAATGCATTGAACATGAAAAATGACGCAAATTACGAGATTGCAATTCAGTTTGCGTCATGCAACATGAGATAAATTGAAGAAGAACGAGAATTCCGAAGAAAAAATGTAATTTTATGGAGAAAATGGCACGTAAAATACGCTGAAACGGTATTCTTTTTGAAATATTTTGGAGAAAAAATCGATTTGATGACGCAACTGAAGGCAGAAAACTTCAGTTTG
>JAQXSU010000303.1 GCA_029219125.1 Bacillota bacterium | reverse complement strand
AGGGCGACCGGCTGCTGAAAGAGGTGGCGGATATCGCCCGGGAAATGGTGGGCAGTACCGGCTTCTGCGGCCGCTTCACTGCAGACCGCATTCTCTGCTTCCAGCAGCGGGAACAGGAAGAGAAAGACCGGATGAACTTCGGCGCGTTTACAGAGCATGAGTCTTCTCCGCTGCTGAAGAGCGTGGTGATGCGCTGGGGCATCTATGAAATTACAGACCGTTCTGTTCCTGTGGAAAAGATGTGCGACCGGGCACTGCTGGCTGCAAACAGCATTAAGGGACAGTACAATCGCTATTTTGCCGTGTATGATGATTCCCTTCGCAGCAGGCTGATGCGGGAGGCGGAAATCTCCGAGGTCATGGAAAGCGCCCTGGCAGACCGGCAGTTTGTCATTTACCTTCAGCCTAAGTACAGTCTGGTGGAAGGCCGGATTGCCGGTGCCGAGGCACTGGTGCGCTGGAACCATCCGAAATGGGGCATGATGACACCGGGGGAATTCATTCCGCTGTTTGAAAAAAACGGTTTTATTCCGCGGCTGGATCAGTATGTGTGGGAGCAGGTTTGCATCCGGCTTCGCGACTGGAAGGAAAAAGGCTATCCGGTGGTGCCGGTTTCTGTCAATGTGTCCCGGGCTGATGTATATCAGTCTCACTTGCCGGATACCTTCCGGGATCTGACTGAAAAGTACGGAATCGATCCGGCGTATCTGCATCTGGAGATCACAGAGACAACCTACGGAGAAAATCCGAACCAGCTGATCAGTACCGTAGAGCAGCTTCGGAAGCTGGGTTTCATCGTGGAAATGGATGACTTCGGCAGCGGCTACTCCTCGCTGAACATGCTGAGCCAGATGGAGCTGGACGTGCTGAAGCTGGACATTCAGTTCACCCAGAACGAACTCGCCAAAAGCCCGGAACTGAGTGTTTTGAACGATGTGATCAATAGGGCACACCGGCTTGGCATGAGCGTGGTGGCAGAAGGAATTGAAACCCGCGAGCAGTTGGAACGTCTGGAATCCGTAGGCTGCGACTATGTACAGGGCTATTTTCTTGCCAGACCGATGCCGACGGCGGATTTTGAGGAGTTAATAAAAAAACAGCCCGTGCAGACCGAACCGTCAGGGGAGGCAGCACGGCAGAGAGCGCAGCAGAGAGCAAGGCGGGAAACGGCCGGCACACCGGGTCTGCTGGTGGTGGAAGAAGAAACGGAATACCGGGAAAAAGTGCGCCGGGCGTTTGAAGGGGAGTATCAGATCCTGGAAGCATCTGATGCAGACAGCACTCTGGCAGCCATCCGGGAGCATGGATCAGACGGCATTTCCGCAGTGATTCTGAGCATGACTCTGCCGGGGAACGATACCGCCTCAGTCATGCAGTATTTCAGGCAGGAGCCTGCGTTCTGGCACGTTCCGCTTCTGGCCACACTGCCGCAATGTGATGTGCGGGAAGAACTGCCGCTGACGCTGGACGCAGACGATTTCCTTTGTAAATGCCATCCGGTGATGGATCTGCACCGGCGAGTCGAACGACTGGTGGGCGTCGCTTCCTGTCACTCCAGAGAATGTATCTTAAGGGAGGAAGCAAACCGGGATTACATGACAGAACTGCTGAACCGGCGGGGACTGCAGGCAGCACTGGCATCCCTCCGGAAGGAAGATCTGCCGCTGGCTGTATGCATCTTCGACCTGGATGATCTGAAGACTGTCAACGACACCCGCGGGCACCAGGCGGGAGACCGGATGATACGGCGGTTTGCGGAACTGCTTTGTCAAAAGACACGGAGCGACGATATTCTATGCAGGTATGGCGGAGATGAGTTCGTGGTGATTCTGAAATGCATGCCGGATGAAGCCATCGCAAAGAAGAAATGTGATGACATCTGCCGGAGCTTCCATGAGCAGTTTGCGGCGGAGGGTGAAGCCATTTCCTGTTCTGCCGGCGTGGCTCTGTGCAGCAGGGACAAAATGCCGCTGACCCGGTGGATCGATTTTGCGGATCGGGCTATGTACCAGGCCAAGGAAAGTGAAAAAGGATCCTGCTGCGTATTCTGCACGGACAGCGACGAAGTAAAGTAAAAAAACAGCAAACAGCGGTCAGAGCGGCCGCTGTTTTTTCGTGGCGGGGGCCGGCGGGGAGTGCCGGTGGGGAGTGCCGGTGGGGAGTGCCGGAGGGGAGTGCGTCATTTGTCGATTCCCATCGCCGCATCTGACCGCTTTTCAACCGGTGAAACATTTTTTTATGGCGCAGGCGGAGAATAAATGGTATGATAGAAACGAGAATGTCAACGACTGGAGAAAATGAGAAGAAAATGAGGAGGAAATGAGGAGAAAATGACGGAATTACTGGCCCCGGCCGGAAATATGGAGGCGCTGAAGGCTGCCATCGCCAACGGGTGTGATGCGGTCTATTTCGGCATGCAAAAATTCGGTGCACGGGCGTATTCGACCAATTTCGACATGGATAGCCTGCAGGAAGCGGTGGCGTATGCTCACCTGCGGGATGTGAAGATATATGTTACGATGAATACCATCGTGTTTGAAGATGAAATGGAGGAGATGCGCGCCCAGCTGCAGCTGCTGAACGAAGCGAGGGTGGACGGCGTCATCGTGCAGGACCTGGCGGTTTTCGACGAGATAGTACGGAAGTACCCGGATATGGAAGCCCACTGCTCCACCCAGATGGGGATCGATGACCTGGAGGGCACCCTGCTCTGGAAGGAGCTGGGGGCGAAGCGGGTGGTTCTTTCCCGGGAAGTGCCCATTGAGAAAGTGAAGGAAATTCGAAGAATCGCCAAAGTGCCCATTGAGATTTTTGTCCATGGGGCGCTGTGCGTATCCTACTCGGGAAACTGCCTCATGTCCGGACTGATCGGATACCGGAGCGGGAACCGGGGAAGATGCGTGGGCTCCTGCCGGAAGCCCTATGAACTGCTGGACCGGACCACGGGACGGTCGCTGGGAACCAGCTATCTGCTGTCCACCAGGGACCTGAACACCATCGACCGAATCGAAGAGCTGAAGGACATCGATTCCCTGAAGATCGAGGGGCGCATGAAGGAGCCTGCCTATGTGGCCAATGTGGTGGCGGCATACCGGGCGGCCCTGGACGGCAGGGCATCTGCAGAAGAGAAGGACAACCTGAAAAAGACCTTCAACCGGACCTTCACCAAGGGCTATCTGTTCCACGAGGATCCGAAGGATCTTTCCAACATTCAGCGGCCCAACAACTTCGGCTATGAGATCGGCAGGATTACGGGCTCTTTCCGCGGCATGTACGAAATCACCCTGAACCGGCAGCAGCGGCTCAACCAGAACGATATCATCCGGATCGATCACAACAATGAGGACGTGAATTTATCCGTGGTGAAGCTGTACGACCGGGACGGCAACCTTATGAACAAAGCCGATCACGTCTGCTATATCCGCATCAAGGAAAAGCTTTCGAAAGGCGATGTGGTGTATAAGACGAAGGATTATCTGTTTTATAAGGAGCTGGACGACAGGCTGGAGGGAGAGTTCCGGCGGTTTCCACTGAACATGAAGGTGTATGCGTACCCGGATGCCCATCTGGTCATCGATGCGGAGGGGCTGGGCTGCAGTTACCTTTACGAAAGCGAAGAGATTCTGGAGGCTGCCGAAAATAAGCCTACCACCAGGGAACAGGTGGAAAAACA
>JAQXSU010000302.1 GCA_029219125.1 Bacillota bacterium | reverse complement strand
TGCCGCCCTGGTGGCCCTCGCCATGCTGTCGCTTTATCTCATTTTCAACGGCACGCTGAAGCCTTTCTGATTGAAAAAAATTCAATATAAAATACCCGGATACAGGTTTACATCCATTATCCGGGGATTCTTATTTCCTATATTGCGGCTGACGGTTTACATCCAGTTTTCGTCGATTTCTTTCTTTAATTCGCAGAACAGAGGATAAAACTCCTCTTTTGCCCTTTTCACAATCCCACGTGCAATTTCCTGGTTATAGGAATGTGCCACATTGTTCCGTTCCTGCAATGCACGGATCCATGGTTCTTCCTCTTTGATCATACCCGCTTTATAGGCCGTCTTCAAAACCATCTTTGGAGAGCCGGTTGCCCCCTCTTCAAATCCGTGACTTTCCAGAATCTCCTTCATCATTTTCCATGCCTGCTCGAAACAGATTTTATATAACCCCATCAGTCCCATACGTACTACATTATCATAGGGCTCTTCGTAATCAAAAATATCTTTCATGTTTGACAGAGCGGCGCAGAAATTTTCATACTTTTTCATGCAGAACTTTCCCCTCTCTCGGAATCGCTTCCCGCAGTAGCGGTGATTCATATTCCTGCCTTTATTTTAATCAGTTTCTTGATGTAAGTCAATTTTTTTATCCCGGTCGTGGGATTAGATTCCGTTCAAAATACTTCACAAAAATTGCGATTTTGTAGTATATCTCCAAAAAACAAATTGCGATTTTTTCAGATTATTGAAGAAAGGGCGGATATGCAGAATCCGTATCTGCACATCCGCCCTATTTCGTCAAGATCTGTTTTTCTCTTCTTCCATCCTGCACAGTGCCGCCAGCACCTGGCCGCACCGGCTCACTTCGTCCATGCTGTAAGCCGCTTCAAATGGTCCGGCATTTCGTACCGGTACGCCCAGCCAGCCGACGCCCGGTCGGCTTCCGGCAGACATGGCTTCGATGGCCCCGCTCATGTCCCGGTTCCGTGCTTCTCCCTGCCAGGCGATTCCGGCCTGCTCTGCGGCCCGGATCAGCCGCTGGCAGGTTCCCTCGTCACTGGCCTGCAGCTTTTCACGGAAACGGATGACAGGACCGGCGCCGATTCCCACATCCACAGGATATTTTTCTTCCGAAGGATCCTTTTCTGCTTCACGCCTTTCGTCTTCTCCCGCTGCCGCAGCGGCCTCTGCACCGCCGCAGAGAATGCAGGTTTCCGGAGATACCCGTTTCACTGCTGCCCGCAGTCCCATTCGTCCCGGCTGATGCTGCGCCAGAAATACGAAGGTCACATCTTCGGCAGCGGCGTCCTTCTGCAGTCGCTCCATGGCATCCAGTACAGCCAGGCAGCCTGCCAGTTGCGCTCCATGGGCTGTCTGAACCAGACCCTGTTCCAGTTCTTTCACTTCTCCATCCAGAACTGCCGCATCCCCAGTCCGTACTGCAGATTCCTGGATCTGGATATACAGGTCTTCCAGCTTCACGTCTTTTTTCTTCTCTGCTGTTTTCTCTTCGCAGGTGCTGTTTTCTCCACAGGTGCCATCTTCGCCGCAGATATTCCGAATTACGCCTCGCACGCCGTTTTCAAACCGTACCGGCTGGTTCACCAGTTTTTCCGGCTTTTCGAAGGATCCGATGGTCTGAAACCGCACCTTTCCCTCTGCAATCTGCGTCGCCAGAAATCCTTTCACATCCATGGCCGCTGCAATCATCAGTCCGCCCCCGGAAACAGTATTCCTGAAGCAGAACAGATTCCCCAGGACATCCCGCTGCACCGCGTAGCCGATGGATTTTGCGAAGTTTGCGATTACCTCTGCCTGAGGCAATTCGAAGCCCGACGGCATAGCCGCAGTACAGAGCGCCTTCTGCAGGCACAGCATTTCACTTTTATTCATTGCACTCACCTGCCCTTTCCATCATCAGCCGGCAAATCTCTGTCATGCTCTCAAGGTCGTCCAGGCAGCAGACCCCTGCCGCACTCTGCAGGTACCGTACTGGTAGATTGACCGGAAGCACGCGGCACCCGGTATGTGCCGAAGCCAGCCGGCCTGCACCGGTCACCTGACTGCTGTCGCAATTAAACTGCCACCGGACTCCTTTTTGATCTGCCGCAGCGGTCACTTTCTCCCGCAGCGCCCGGTCAAAGACGAAATCTGCATCGGCAAGAGAAATGGCTGCTCCGGCACCGCACCGGCAGGAAATCTCTTCTGCCGGAACGCCCGGTCCTTCGCCGGTATCCACGCCGTGGAGCAGCACTGCCTTAGCCGGGTCCAGCAGCCGGGCTGCCAGCATGCCGCCTTTTCCCGGTACCAGGGACCAGTTTTCTCCGCTGACGGCAAACACGAACCAGCAGTCACAGGCAGGTTTTTCTTCCAGCAGTTTCAGAAGCACTGCGCAGCCACCCCGGCTGGCAAGACCCCGTCCTGTCATCATCCGGCTTTCCGGCAGTTCCGTCACATTTGCCGATTCCGGCATGCCGAGAAGCTCCGGTTCCACCAGCGGTACAGCCACATCTCCCAGACGGACTCTCGCCTCTGCCTCCGTTTTGGATGTACATCCGATATCGATCAGAAGGCGGGAAATGTCCGGTGTCTTTTTCTGCTCTTCCGGCGTCTGCATGTGCTCCGCCTTCATGCCGGCAGCGCCGTACACTATACTGCGACGATCATGGATTTCCATGTGCTTTCCGATGAGCGCCCGTGCATTCATCCCGCCGCCTGCCAGCTGCACCATGCCGTCATCTGTGATGTTTGTTACCAGAAATCCCGGTTCGTCCATGTGAGCCATCAGCATCAGCGGTTTTTCCAGGTGCACAGTCCCCTGACGGTAAATCAGCAGATTCCCCATTTTATCTGTTTTCATCTCGTCGGCAAAAGGCCGGGCCTGCTCCATCAGATACTGCCGCACCGGCTGCTCGAATCCGCCGATGGCCGCAAGTCTGCACAGTTCAAACAGTTTCTTCTTCACCGAGCTCGCCTCCTTCCGTTTCTTTCATCCAGCTCCCGAAGCCCAGGATCAGCTGGGCGATGGCCTGTCCTGTATGTTCCGCATCCCGCAGGGAAAGCTGTTCTACCGGCGTATGCATATACCGCAGCGGCAAAGACAGCAGCATAGTCGGAATCCCGGTTCCGGACTCATAGTAACAGTCCGCGTCCGTCCAGCTTTCTCCGATGTTCGGGTCTATGGAGTATGGAATGCCCTCTTCTTCGCAGGCGTCCATCAGCTTTTCCGCCCAGTCCGTCCGTCCCATGGCTCCCACGGCAATGGCCGGTCCGCTGCCCACCGGATGTACACCGTCCAGAGGATCCACATCATAGGTCGCCGCATGGCAGACGTCGATGGCTGCCGCCAGATCCGGCTGCAGATCGTATCCCAGGCCGGTCACGCCTTTCCCCCGCATTTCCTCGCAG
>JAQXSU010000301.1 GCA_029219125.1 Bacillota bacterium | reverse complement strand
GCGATCTGCATGCCTGGCTGGAGAAGCAGATGGCGGCAGCCGACGGCGGTCATGGTGCAGATTAGATTGCATAGGATTACTTGATTCGTAAATCGTAATTGACGAAAATACAGAAACGGAGTGCCTTTCAGACACTCCGTTTTTTATTCATGATTTTCTTGATCAGCTCCTCCGCGTAGAGGAAGGAGCCCCGGTCAATCTTATAGTCATAGGTGATCAGGCTGCCGCCATTCTCTTCGAAATTTCTGAGCAAAACTTTCTCCTCCGGCCTTGCGAAGGGGTCGTACTGCTCCGGCAGGATGATGGTGTTTTTCCCTTCCAGGAAAGCTGCGAGACGATCCGCGCCGCTTCCGAAGAAGTGGACCGGCAGAGAGTCGCTCCAGGCACCCATACCTGCACAGTTTTTTCGGATGACGCCGGCGAAGGCATCACTGGCACAGACGATGCCGGATCTGGCCCGGTCCGGCAGCTTGGCCAGGGAAATGACCGTCCGTGTGGACGGCATGAGGGCAAGCATGCCAAAGGCCTGCGGATTCCGGATGACCTGCTCCACCAGCCCGTAGTGGGTGGAGGTGGTCAGCACCAGGTCGTAGTCGGTGTTGAGCTTGTCTGCGATCTCATAAAGCTGGCTCAGGGAGAAGATAGCAATCTGGGCATACCCGATCTGCGAAAGCTGATTTTCAATGAGCTGCAGCGTTTCCGGGTTGCAGTCGATAACCGCCACCTTGACCACATCATATTTTTCTTCCAGACCCCGCAGCTTCAGATCGATGTAGATCTCCATTTCCCGCGGCGTGAAGCCCAGAGTCTCCAGCTCCCGGAACAGGCTGTCGATGGCAGCCATGGCCCGGTCCTTGCGGCTGGCAGAATCCGCTTCCTCCTGGGCCCGGACAAAGGTTCCCTTGCCCTGGGTCATCTCGATGATGCCCAGGCTTTCCAGATAATCGTAGGCATGCTTGATGGTGCCCTGGGACAGATTTTTTTCCTCGGCCAGCTCCCGGACCGTCGGCAGTCTGGAGCCGGCAGGGAGCTGGCCCGTTTTTATACTCCGCAAAATCTCATCGGCCAGCTGTTTATAGATCGGTGCGTCTTTTCGGGTTTCGGCGTTATCGTTCATAAACAATCTCCGTTATTTCTCTGCGGACTTCAGGTAGTCAGCACGGCCCTGTTCATAAAGGTTATTTCCTTCGCTGTCGATGATGACCACGGCAGGAAGATCCTCCACTTCCAGACGGCGGATGGCTTCCGCTCCCAGATCTTCATAGGCGATGACTTCAGCTTTTTTGATGCATTTGGCAAGCAGTGCACCGGCACCGCCGATGGCGCCGAAGTAAACCGCCCCGTTCTTTTTCATAGATTCAATGACCTCCGGGGATCGCTTGCCTTTGCCGATCATGCCCTTGAGGCCGATGTCCAGCAGCGCCGGTGCATAGGCATCCATCCGGTAGCTGGTGGTCGGGCCGGCAGAGCCGATGACCTTACCCGGCTGGGCAGGTGCAGGTCCCACGTAGTAAATGATGGCATCCTTTACATCCAGCGGCAGTTCCTTTCCCTGATGCAATAATTCTACCAGACGCTTGTGGGCCGCATCGCGGCCGGTATAGATGACGCCGCTGATGAGCACGTTATCTCCGCAGTGCAGATCTCTGGTCTTCTCCGGTGTGAGAGGTGTTGTGATTCTTTTTTCCATAGGTGATACCTCCTTATAATACCGCGGATTTGTGGCGGGTTACATGACAGTTGATGTTTACAGCGCAAGGCAGACCTGCAATGTGGGTCGGCAGGGTCTCGATGTTCACGCCCAGTGCAGTGGTCTGGCCGCCGAACCCCTGTGGTCCAATGCCCAGCGCATTGATTTTTTCCAGCATTTCTTTTTCCAGATCTGCATAGAACGGATCCGCATTTCTTTCGGTCAGCGGACGCATCAGCGCTTTCTTGGCCAGATAAGCGGCCTTATCGAAGGTTCCGCCGATGCCGACGCCCACCACGATCGGAGGACATGGGTTCGGACCGGCATCTTCCACCACCTTCACAATGAAGTCCTTGACGCCCTGCAGGCCGTCGGACGGCTTCAGCATCTTAATCTGACTCATGTTCTCACTGCCGAAGCCCTTCGGTGCCACGGTAACTTTCACCTGATCGCCGGGCACCAGATCCAGATAGAGGACGGCCGGCGTATTGTCTCCCGTATTGACACGGTCGATGGGATCCTTCACGCAGGATTTCCTTAAATAGCCTTCGGTATAACCCTGACGCACACCTTCGTTGACAGCATCCTTCAGATCACCGTCAATGTGAACATCCTGGCCGATCTCCAGAAAAACGCAGGCCAGGCCGGTATCCTGACAGATGGGAACATTGTCCGCATCGGCGATATGGTAATTCTCTTCGATTTTGTCCAGAATGGTCTGAGCGATCGGGAACGGTTCGCAACCGTGACAGGTTTCGATGGCATCCTTCACGTCAGCCGGAAGATGGCAGTTGGCCTCGATGCAGAGGTCACGTACCGTTTTCGTAATGTCTGTTGCTTTGATTTCTCTCATTGTTATATAGCCTCCAAATTAAAATTCGATTCTGTTCAGGTCTCTGCTGCCGCGGTCCCAGCTCGGGCCCACCAGCCCGATGATGATGTATTTTTCTTTCATCGGATCGTGGAAGACTTCCTTCAGCAGCCGGAAATTCTCGATCTCTCCGGTGGAACGAACATGGATCCGTGGTCCGGTGCACGGATGGATGGAAGTACCGATGGAAACGTGATCTTCGTCATAATAGGAAACAGGGATGTCCTGTTTGATCAGCCGCAGAACTTCCTCTTCCAGAGCTTTGATGTCGAAGTCCGGCTTTTCGTCAAATTCCAGACAAAATCCATGCTTTACATCACTGTGCCCGCACTGCTTCAGCAGTTCTTTCGGCAAGCAGTATTCCACCAGATCTTCTGCGGTATGGGCCATCTTTCGGTAGGTAATGGAACGGTGTACGATGGTTGCGATGTCCTCCGGAAGGGGGCCGAACATGGTAGGCCGGGTAATAATGACTTCCTCGCCGACACCGATGAGAAGCTGGGCGTTAACGTTCAGGAACGGATAGAGCATTTCGAAGTGCTCCACGATGACGCGCCGGCCTTTTTTGATGGCAGTCTGTACCGCTTCTGCCAGCACATGTATCTGGGTGAAGGCAGATTCAAACCGCATATCCACATGATAAGTGTGGGGTGCATAGAAGCCCTCATCCTCATCCACACTGAGAAGGGGCAGAGGACGTACATTGACACCGCTGTCATCATTGCACAGTTCCAGTCCAGGGAACATGCCCTTTACCAGCATACTCTTGCCGGAGCCTGCTTCGCCGATGATGCCGATGAGCAGGTCAAAGGGGCTCAGGTACTGCTGCGCGATATCCATACCCAGCCGCAGCATACGTGCATTCCCGCGGGGAGCGAAAAAGATGCTGTACAGATGGTTGGGATTGGTGATATATTCTGAAGAATGATGCTGCATGAGAATCCTCCTGATATTAAAAATTGTTCATCAAATTGTTATAGAACATTCTGCTCTTATCATACGCCTTTTGGGTGAAAATTTCAAGTGGAACCTTTTTTACAGCAGATATCTTTTAATTGATTTTTAAGTGGGAAAAAATAAGAAAAAACATGATTTTTATTGACTTAAAGTTCATAAGTGGGTAAAATATCAGAAACAGAGAAGGAGGGAAAGCATGCGGCGAAAAATAGAAATGCAGCTTCTTGCCTGGAAGAAGCAAGGAGCAGAACGAAAACCATTAATCATAAACTGTGCCAGTGTAATCTGCAGCAAGATGCAGGAGGGTGCGGTTACCGCTGTCAGTGTAAATGCAGGCAGCATTGCTGAAAAGGGGAGCGAAGGTGATGCCGTATCCGGATTGTTTGCCATGCTGAAAGATGCGCAGATAATGAATGGAGATAACTGCATATTATAGTCGAACATAATGCGGAAAGGCGAAGGAAAATTTGAATCCTTCGCTTTTCACTTTTTAATGCAGTAATAACATGAAATTCTGTTGAACTGCATGTGAAAAAGTGATATAGTTTTTATGTATTTATATTTTTTCGGTTTATTAACGCAATTGTTGAAACAAAAGAAAGGGATGCT
>JAQXSU010000300.1 GCA_029219125.1 Bacillota bacterium | reverse complement strand
TGAATGCCTGTATCTCCGTACCAAAAGAGGATGATCCGCATCTGACCAACGACAGTTATCTTTTCCATTCCAGCATGGGATTCGACTTTGTCGGAACATTCCACGACAGCGGATATAAGTTTGATACCTGGTATGATATGATCTGGATGGAGAAGATGATCGGTGATCATGCGAAGCAGCAGGAACCTGTGAAATACGGTGCATGGACCATCGACTGATTGAATTGAAAGGAATGAAAACATGGGTGAATTATCAAAGCTTCCCAATATCGGGAAAATCGTAGAGCAGCAGCTCATGCAGGCAGGCATTCAGACATACGATGAATTGAAAGAGGTTGGCGCGAAGGAAGCATGGCTGCGGATTCAGTCATTCGATCCGTCTGCATGCATAAACCGACTCATGGCACTGGAAGGTGCCATTGAGGGAATGAAAAAGAACCTTCTTCCTGACGAAGTGAAGGAAGATCTGAAAGCGTTTTATCAGGAGAAAAAGAAATAGCATGAAAAAGGTGTTGAAGTGGGCAGGCATCGCATTTGCAGCTGCCGCAGCTTGCTGGTTTACCCTCATAGTATGGAACTCTTCAGACTTTGAGATTTGGTTTGCTGCTGCAGCCATCGTCAGTTCCATTCTTTTTGTATGCCTTCTGGCGGTTTGCGGTGTATCCTGGCTGGCGGCAAGGAAAGGGAAGAATGTTTCACCTTACAAAATCTTTGCGGCTGCGGATCTCCTGGTCGGACTTCTTGTTGCTGCTTATGCGGTGCATGACATTCTCACGTCAGTCGGATTTTTCGGCGGACTGCTGGGCGTATTGCTTCTGCTCTTTGTTATGCCTGTGGTTGCTGCATTTCTGGTAATTGATTTCATTTTGGCCGTAAGGAAGAAACGGAGGATTGGGAATGAACGTGCAGCTTGTGAAGGTGGAGGAAGAACAGAAGAGCATCCTTGCACACCTGATTGAACTATATGAATACGATTTTTCGGACTTCGAGGACAGTGATGTGAATGCATATGGTCTGTATGGCTATTCCTACCTGGATTACTACTGGACGGAAGCGGGGCGCTATGCCTATTTCATTCAGGTAGACGGGAAGCTGGCTGGTTTTGCTATGGTGTGCGGGTACTGTTATGTTTCAAAAGAGCCGGATACCCACTCCATGGCCGAGTTTTTCGTGATGAAAAAATATCGCCACAGGGGAATCGGAAAGCAGGCGGCGCTGGAAGTCTTGAATAGCCATCCGGGAAGCTGGGAACTGATGGTGCATCCGAACAACCAGATTTCTCATGTCTTCTGGGAGAACGTCATCCGCCAGGCGGCCAGCGGAGAAAAAAAGACGGTTGAGAATGTGGAAGGTGTTTACGAAAACGGACTTGGAACTGCTTATCTTTTTCAGGTGTAACGGAAAGGAGGGGAATTGTATGAATACTGACATCATCGCGGAACTGCATGAAAGTGATAATAAAATGGCATATGCATTGCTGCAGCAACTGGAGATGATTTCGGAGGAAAGCAGCGAACTGTATGGTTATCTGGAAGATTTTATAGAAATGACAGTAGACCTCAACTCCTTTATCCGTGTACGAGGATTCCGTCTGGCATGTTCGCAGGCAAAATGGGATTCTGAGAACAGACTGGATGCGGATCTGGACATTCTCCTCCGCATGCTGGACGATGAGAAACCGACCGCTGTACGGCAATGCCTGGCAGCACTTCATAAGGTCGTTATCTGTAAACCAAACCTGGGCGAACGGATTTTGCGAAGAATGGACGAAATGGATCTTTCAAAATACAAAGACAGCATGGCACCGCTGATCCGGAAGGATATGGAGGCGCTTGCCCGTAAAATTACTGAGAAACAGGGGGAAATATAACATGGAAATGGCGAAACTGACACACGAAAATCTGGAACAGGAACACATCTGCTGCGCAATCTCAGGCAACAAAGATCCGCAGGTGCTTTCGAAAAAAGCCTGGCTCTCTGAACGGCTGGATGAGGGACTGGTATTCCTGAAATCCGTGCAGCGCGGTAAATGTTTCATTGAGTATATCCCGGCCGAGTATGCGTGGGTACCGATTGTTGCAGACGGATTCATGCATATCAACTGCTTCTGGGTGTCGGGATCGCTGAAAGGCCATGGATATGGCTGCGAGCTGCTGGAGGCATGTATCGAAGATGCGAAGGGCAAGGGGAAAAAAGGAGTCACGGTGATTTCTTCGCCGAAGAAAATGGCATTTCTGTCTGACCCGAAATTCCTTTCTAAGCGGGGATTTCAAGTTGCGGATACTGCGGAACCTTATTTCACGCTGCTCTACATGCCGTTTTCTGAAGACGTAACGGTTCCGAAATTTAAGGAACAAGTAAAACATCCGTGCATCTCAGAGGATGGGTATGTGCTGTACTATACTGCGGGATGTCCTTTCACTGCCAAATATGTACCGCTGATTGAGCAATGTGCTGCGAAGGAAGGGATCCCGTTCAAAAGTATCAAGATCGACAGCAGGGAAAAGGCCCAGGCGGCGCCGGCGGCATGGACAAACTACGCGCTTTTCTATAACAGAGAATATGTGACCAATGAGATCCTCAGTGAAAAGAAGTTCTATGCACTGATCGAAAAGAGCCGGGAACAAGGATGAACATGAACAACGATTTATACGGAACGATTTTCAAACGTGTAAATAAGACAAAGTTGATATGCAGGTCGTCAGCGTAATCATGACCAGCAAGCATACAGCGAAAATCAGAGAAGCAAAGATGCGGCTTCTGCATCGGATGAAATCATAAAAGGAGAAGTATGGAACAGAAAGGAACGAAAACATTAGAAACACAGCGACTGATCCTGCGTAGATTCAAAGTGGAGGATGCTCCTGCCATGTTTCAGAACTGGGCTTCGGATGACGAGGTTACGAAATATCTGACCTGGCCTGCCCATAAAAATGTGCAGGAGACAGAGAATACATTGAAAATCTGGTGTGAAAATTACAATCAGCCGGATTACTACCAGTGGGCCATCGTCCTGAAGGATGGAACCGATGAGCCCATCGGCAGTATCGGAGTGAATAATCGCATTGATGATAAAATCCGGATGGCACATATCGGTTACTGTATCGGAACAAAGTGGTGGCATCAGGGCATTACTTCGGAAGCGTTGCAGGCCATTGTGGACTTTCTGTTCGACGAGGTGGGCGTAAACCGGGTGGAATCCAGACATGATCCAAGGAATCCCTATTCCGGCGCAGTTATGCGCAAATGCGGTCTGCGTTATGAAGGCACTTTACGACAGTCTGACTGGAACAATCAGGGAATCTGTGATGCAGCCTATTATGCGATTCTTGCCTGCGATCGAAAGAAAGTAAGGCATCAGGATCAAACCCGATTCCTGCCTGCGGAACCGAGGGAGAAAGAAGAAATCCTGCAGCTGTACCATTCTCAGGTGGGAAGTGCTTGCTGCCCGTGGGATGAATTCTACCCGGCGATGGAGGAAATCGAGGCAGACATGTCCAGAGGTGATCTGTTCATACTGAAAAATGAAAGAAGCGAAATCCTGGCTGCCATTTCTATCGACCGGGAAGAGGAAATTGAAGCACTGTCCTGCTGGTCGAAAGATTTGCAGCCATCTGTCAGTCTTTCGCGTCTTGCTGTGGCGAAAAGAATGCAGAATCGGGGAATTGCCCGGCAGATGCTGCAGCACGCTATGGAGATTTTGCGAAACAGAGGCTTCAAAAGCGTGCATTTCCTTGTGAACCGTGAAAATGAGAAGGCGATCCGCTCCTACGCCCATATGGATTTCCAGGTGGTTGGGGAATGCCGGCTGTTTGAACAGGATTTTTTATGCTATGAAAAAGAACTATGAGTCATGGAACTGAGGAAGCGGTTGAAAAAAACGCCGTCAGGTGTTAAGATAGTTCTGCAGACAGAAAATGCTGCTCATGTATGAAGGGAAAATCAGGAGGGGAAACATGCCTACAGAACAGAAAGCTTCGGAAAAGGGGAAAAATAAAAAAGAACGCAGGAGCAAACTGGGAATGGTAACCGCATTATGTTTGATTCCGGTCGCGCTGGTTTTATGTATTCTTGTTTATGCGAAGACAGAATCGCTTCTGCTGACGCTTCTCATGGCCATTGTCATGTCGGCAGCGGAGGTTGTATTGATTCTCTATTCCTATCTTTCACAGATGAACGACGAATAGCATCTTACGTTGAAAAAACGCATCTTACCGGCTGAGATATTGAGAAAAAGAAAATCCCGTGTATAGTTATCTTATCAATACTTTGGAAAGGAAAGGTGACATACATGGGATTTGTTTTATTCGGAATTTTTGCTGTGATGGAATTAGGTTTGCTGATCTGGACGCTGATAAAGCAGGGAAGAAAGGGTGATTGGCTGCGGAATAGTACTGCTGTACGGGCTGCTGAGACAGCAGTCTTTCTTCTCGTTGTTCTTCTTTCAGAAGGCGGAATCAGTTTTCGGTTCAAAATCTGTCTGCTGGTTTTATTCCTCCGGCTGGCAGTAACTCTGGTTTTCTGGCTCCGTAAAAGAAAAAAAGGCCTGGACCAAAAATCGAAATTGGGAGCTGCATTGAGCACGTGCATGGGGATTCTGGTCCTCGGGATTTCATTGACCCCGGCCTTCCTGTTCACTGGATATGCGGGACTTCCGACCACGGGAGAGTATGAAGTGAAACAGGCATCTGCCATTCTGGTGGACGAAAGCCGCATAGAGACCTTCGAATCAGATGGCTCATTTCGGGAGGTGCCGGTATATTTCTACTATCCGGATACAGAAAACACTGGCGCGGAGCAGTTTCCTCTGGTATTATTTTCTCATGGGGCATTTGGGTACTATCAGAGCAATACTTCCACTTATATGGAACTGGCAAGTCATGGCTATGTGGTGGTCAGCATGGATCATCCATATCATTCATTTTTTACCAGGGATAGCGACGAGAAAGTTATTACAGTAAACCCTGATTTTTTGAATGAAGTGATGCGGGTCGATTCAGACAAAGCAGCACCGGAAGAAGTGCAGGAGATTTCCCATAAATGGCTGGAGATTCGCACGGCGGACATGTGTTTCGTACTTGACAGTCTGGAAGAGGATGCGGTTCCTTCTGATATCCGCACGATTCTTACAAATGCCGATCTGGAGCAGATTGGTCTCATGGGTCATTCCCTGGGCGGCGCAGCCAGTGTTCAGCTGGGACGAGATCGTGAGGACATCGATGCGGTCATTGACATCGATGGCACCATGCTGGGAGAGCGGATTGCTTTTGAAAACGGAGCATACAAGCATTATGAAACACCTTACCCGGTGCCGATTCTGGCACTGGATAATGAGGAACACCATCAGGTTAATATGGAACAGAGGGAAGCCTATACCAACTGGTATGTGCTGAAACATGCAAAGGACGGCATGGAAACCTGGATTTCGGGCAGTGAGCATATGAACTTCACGGATCTGCCGCTGTTTTCTCCGATCCTGGCTGCGAAGCTGGGAACAGGAAGCCGTGACGCCCGGGAATGCGTCGAAATCATGAACGAAGTAGTTCTGCACTATTTTGACCATTATCTGAAGGGGAAAGACGCACTGAATATAAAAGAAAGTTATTAAGGAAAAAGGCAGTATGGACGTCAGGATTTTGAAAATTGCTGAAAACCAGCCGGAGATGGTGGAAATACGCTGTCACGGGGTCAGTGAGCAGGTGCAGGAGATCGCCGCTTTCGTAAAATCGAGGCAAGGGCATCTGACGGGTGTCTTCGAGAACCGACAGTATGAGATCCCTGTCACAGATATCTACTATATTGAATCCGTGGATAACCGGGTGTTTCTCTATAGCGGCCGTCGGGTCTATGAGACGAAGCAGCGGTTGTATGAACTGGAGGATATGCTTCGGGAAAAATATTTTTTGCGGGTCTCAAAATCCATTCTCCTGAATCTTCTGAAAGTCCAGGCGATTCGTCCTGCTGCAGGGGGACGGTTTACAGCGATCCTGAAAAACGGGGAAGAAGTGGTGATTTCCCGTAAATATGTGCCTGAATTGAAAAAAGCACTGAAAGGCGGTGTTTCTTTGTGAGTGAATCTATAAAAAGTTTCCTCGTTCGCATGATGACAGTCTATTTCACACTGGTGACCCTGATCACGGCAGCTATCTTGCTTCTCGGCTTGTGTATGGAGCCGGAAGCGGAATTCGGATACAGTGCCTTTGCTGCGCCTCTGATTTTTGCGGCCTGCGGCACGCTTCCGGGCGTGGTTATGATTTCCCGGCACGAATTGACCATAAAAGCGTATATGCTGCGGAAATTGCTGCAGCTGGTCCTGATTGAACTGCTGGTGCTCTGGGTTTCCGGCGCCCGGAGCGAAGATGGCACGGCACTGCAGCTTGCAATCTGCATATTGGTGATCTTTCTCTGCGCCCATGGGATTTCATGGCTGCAGGAATGTTATGCAGCCAGACAGATGACAGCAGACCTGATCCGGCTGCAGGAGAAAGCAAGGGGTGTCTGAATCGGAAATTGTAATCAGAGAACTGAAACGGAAAGAATACCAGGCTGCGCTTGAACTTTGCCGCAAGGTATTTTTTCGGGAGTTTGAAGCACCAGATGATTGTGTGGATGAAGTGTATCAGGGCAGAATGACGGTAAATTCATCCCATTATGCAATTCCAATCTACCATCGGTTTGGTTTCCATGATACGGATCAAGAGCAGATTCAGGATGGAATCCGGTTCACGCCCATGGAACGGAATGTATAGATACGGATTCTTTCAAAGCAACGGAAAGTTGCGTGATAGTGGGTGGCAGAAACTGCGGCAATACGGTATCATCAGATCATCTTAGTTCTGGGAAGGAGAAATCGTATGAAAAATGTAACCATTTCAATTTTAATCGCATTGCCAATTTATCTTGCCATTGCAGGCGTAATTATTTATTTCATTGTTTTGTGCATCAAAGCACTTCGAAAGTATCTTCGAAGTGGTGAAGTACGCAAAGAAAAGAAATCCGTCGCCATGTCTCTGGGGGAAGCACTGAAAGAAAATCGGGAACGCTGCCATATGACCCAGGAGTTTGTGGCAGAAGCCATCGGTGTCAGTCGGCAGGCCGTATCTAAATGGGAAACCGGAACTTCCGATCCCAGCACATCGAATCTGATTGCGCTGGCGAAGCTGTTTGATGTTTCGGCAGAAGAACTGCTGCGGAGTGTGGAAAAATAATATTTAACAGGTTCAGAGACAGAGAGGTAACTTGACATGAAAGAGAAAATCAGAGAAATCATACTAACTGCAGGTGCAGACGTATGCGGATTTGCAAATATGGATCGTTTCCAGAAGACGGAACCCGGGTTCAGTCCTTCCGACATCTGGATGGACTGTAAAACTGTCGTCTGCCTTGGCGTAGCGCTGCCCAAAGGTCTGACCTGTGTACCATCCAGAATGATTTATGCCCGGTACAATAATCTGGTCTGTGATATGGCGGATGCTGTGGCACTTCGCAGTGCCAAAGCAATGGAGAAGCTGGGGATGACAGCCGTACCTCTGCCTGCAGACGGGCCTTATGAATACTGGGATGTGGAAAAACAGAAGGGAAAAGGGCTGGTATCCATGAAGGATCTTGCGGTGGAGTGCGGCATTGGAACACTCGGAAAGAACACTATGCTTTTGAATCCGCAGTATGGAAGCATGCTGAATCTGGGTGCAATTCTCATTGATCTGCCGCTGGAATCGGATCCATATGCGGAAAACATCTGCATTCCGGGGTGCCGCAAGTGCATTGACGGCTGTCCGGGCCATGCCATCAGCGAAGATGGGCATGTAGATCAGAAACGCTGCCGGGACGTGACCTATCACCAGACAGAGCGTGGATTCCGAACAGTGGACTGCAATCAATGCCGGATGGCCTGTCCGGTGCGGTTTGGACGGAAATAGCATGGGAGGAAGGAGCGAGAAATGAAAGCAACCGTATTATCCGATAATATCGCCTGTGGAGACATCGGCGGAGAATGGGGACTGTGTATCTATATCGAATACCGGGGAAAAAAGATTTTGCTGGATACGGGATCGTCTGACCTTTTTTTGAAAAATGCAGAAAAGCTGGGAATCGACGTGGGGCAGGTGGATTTTGCGGTGTTATCCCATGCCCATTACGATCATGCTGACGGCATGCGGGACTTTTTCCGGGTCAATGACCATGCACCTTTCTATCTTCAGAAAGAGGCCGGAGAAACATGCTATGATAAATACTGGATCTTCCACAAATACATCGGCATTCCGAAGGGAATCCTGACCGAGCAGAAAGAACGTTTTCTGTTTGCGGAAGGCAAATATCAGATCTGCGATGGTGTATGGCTTCTTTCCCATTCCACGGAGGGGCTTGGAGCCATCGGGAAACGAAACCATATGTATGTAAAGACAAGAGAGGGCTGGAAACCGGATGATTTCGCTCACGAGCAGAGCCTGATCCTGGAAGGAGACCGGGGGCTGATCCTCTTCAACAGCTGCTCCCATGGCGGCGCGGATAACATCATCAAAGAAGCCCAGGAGGCATTTCCGGGACAAAAAATCCAGGCACTGATTGGAGGCTTTCATTTGTATACATGGAAGGCAGCGGAGGTAAGAGCCATGGCGGACCGCATCCGTCAGACCGGAATCGAAATGATCTATACCGGTCACTGCACTGGTAAACGGGCCTATGAAGTACTGAAGGAGGAACTGGGCGACCAGGCGCAGCAGCTGAAGGCCGGGCTGGTGATGGAACTGTAGTACCAGCCAATAAGAAATAATTGCTTGACAAGTAACCGAGCGATAACTATAATAAGGTTATCGTTCGGTTACTTTTACTATATGGCGATATGAAAGGTTTTTTATGAAGATAAACACGAAAGAAAGAATTATGGAGGAAGCGCTGAAACTTTTCGCCCAGACAGGATATCCAGGAACGTCAATGAGTGATATCGCCGGACGGCTTGGAATTACCAAAGCCGCTCTGTATAAGCACTATGCAGGAAAACAGGATATCCTTAACAGTATTATTCACAAAATGGAGCAGATGGATCAGGAGCATGCCAGGGCCTTTGAAATGCCGGAGGGAACGCTGTCAGAAAACGAAGATGCGTATCAAAATGT
>JAQXSU010000299.1 GCA_029219125.1 Bacillota bacterium | reverse complement strand
TGCTCTGTTCTGCTGGTTTCCGCGTCAAAATCTCTAACCCAGTAATTGTACATCTCGTCCAGCATTCCGTCGCCGTCCGAACCGTGGTTTGCAATGAATTCGTTGATCTCTGCCAGGAGCCTCTCCTGCTTGTCATTATTTCCGATGATGACTGCCGCTTCGCAGAGGCCGGCACTTTCCTCCAGCGTGGCCAGCTCAGGGTGTGCGGCCGCAGTGGCATAGTATCCCACTTCTTCAATGAGGTAAGCATCGATTTTCTGTGAATTCAGCGCCAGAATCATGTCCTGAGGCATGGTGAAATACTGGATTTCCGCATCCGGACATTCATCCACTATATGTGTTTCGTAGAGGCATCCGGTCTGAACACCGATTTTCTTTCCGTTTAAATCTTCAATTGTCTTATACTCAGATGCATATGCCGGGGACACGGTGCCGAAAAGCATCACCAGTGTCGTCAGAAGCATGAGTACGAAAGAAGCATATTTTTTTACAGTTCTGTTCATGATCTTATGCCTCCTCCCATTTGAAATGTATTTCAATCAGATTGTTGTAAATATCGTTGTCCGTTTCGATGACCCGGTCAATCAGTTCCGTGGTAGGCTCGCTCAGCATTTCCAGGAACAGCTCGTTATCCGAATCCTTCGGATCGTGGTGCTCTCCCTTATAACGGATGCTCAGAGAAAGCAGGTCCATCTTTTCGGAGTAGTCGACACGGATGAGAACCTCCGGATGATCCGTTGCTTCCATGATGTTATTGACAACGATTTCCTCCATGGCAATCTGCAGATCACTGATACGCTCATTTTCGATCAGCAGCTTTTCTGCGTACTGCTGCAGTTCATCGTATGCATCCGTGAAGTCATAATCGTCCGTTTCAATCTTATAGGTCAGCGAGGTCAGACGCTTGATAAACTTGATGGTATTCGGTTTCTTCGGATGTTCAAAGATTTCCTTCGGCGTACCCTCTTCGTAGATCCCGCCCTGATCCATAAACAGGACCCGGTTGGAAATTTTCCTGGCAAAATCCATCTCGTGGGTTACGATCATCATGGTAATGCCGGATTTGGCCAGCATGCGGATTACAGACTGCACTTCGCCGATCATTCCCGGATCGAGAGCGCTGGTGGGCTCGTCGAAAAGGATGATATCCGGATCCATGGCCAGGGTTCTGGCAATGGCAATTCTCTGCTGCTGCCCGCCGGAAAGATCCTCCGGATAGTTGAAGGCCTTGGAACTGAGACCTACCGTGTTCAACAGGTACATGGCCTTGTCATAGGCCTCCTGACGGGAACGTCCCAGAAGGGTAATCTGCGGATTCATGATGTTTTCAATGACGGTAAGATGCCCGAAGAGATTGAAGGACTGGAACACCATTCCCATCTTCTTCCGGATTTCATTAAGATCGCATTTCCCGTCGTTGATCACCTGCCCATCCACGATGATTTCGCCGGATGTAGGCGGCTCCAGCATGTTGATGCATCGCAGAAGCGTGGATTTTCCGGTACCGGAAGGACCGATGACAGCAATCACGTCGCCCTTATTTATGGTGACATTGACATCTTCCAGAGGGGTAACATCCTCAAATTCCTTTCTTAAATGTCTCAGTTCAATCATTATACAAGCCCTCCTTCACCAGATTCCTTCACCACATGAAAAACATGAAAAGCATTACAAAAAGCCCAGATAAAATCTGAGCTGTGGTTTCTGATTTCATATTTTACCCAGGTCGTAAAACCATAAAGCGCCCCAACACAAAAAGACGCTGCAGCGGAATTCCTCATTTCCGCCTTGACCTTAAAGTATTCTTTTGTTTCCATTTTAGAACTATCAACTCCAGATCGGTACCCCCGCCATGTCGCGGGAACCTCGTTTTGTTTCAGGATATCGCTGCCTTAATCGATCGTGCAGCCCTGAGAGAGAACTCCTTTCTCTCCTTTGGTCGAACTCCCGGAATGCCGGGCCAGTAGATGCCCTCATGTGTTACGGTTTCAGGCACCATCCAAAATTCAATTTACATTTTAATTTCAATGTCAATTCAGTATACAACTAAATGAGTAAATAAGCAATGGTAAAACAGGAAATAATTCGCCTTTTTTCGATATTATTTTCGTTGACAAACACGTCCCGCCTTGGTATCATCGATGTGCAGAAAGGAGGACATCATGAGTTATACCAGTATCTTCGATGTGATCGGCCCCAACATGATCGGGCCGTCCAGTTCCCATACAGCCGGTGCCGTGGCCATCGCCCTGATGGCCCGAAAGCTGTTTATCCGGCCCGGTACAACAGAGAAAAACAACGCAGCAGACGCATCCGACACAGAGGGCACATCCAGCACAGAAGGCACACCTGACACAGATGGCACCGCAGGCCGGCAGATCGCCCGCGCGGACTTCACCCTGTACGGTTCCTTCGCCAAAACCTATCATGGCCATGGCACCGATAAAGCCCTTCTGGGCGGCATCCAGGGCTTCACACCGGACGACATCCGCATTCGCGACGCCTTCACCATCGCCGACCGCACAGGACTCCAGTACAGCTTCACTGAAAATCACGAAAACCTGGGCTATCATCCCAACACGGCAGATATCCTTCTCACCGGAACCGACGGAAGCCGGCAGTTCGTCCGCGGCGTATCCATCGGCGGCGGCCGCATGAAAATCGTCCGCATCAACAACATCGACGTGGACTTCACCGGCCAGTACAGCACGCTGATCGTCCGCCAGAAGGACACCGCCGGCATCGTAGCCCACATCTCCAGCTGTCTCAGCGAGAAAAACGTGAACATCGCCTTCATGCGCCTCTACCGGGAAGCCAAGGGCGAAACCGCCTACACCATCATCGAATCGGATCAGGCCATCCCGCCGGAAATCATCGATTCCATCAACGATCACGACGGTATCTATGAAACCACCGTCATTCAGGTATAAGGGGGGAGGCTGCCATGAATACAGAAAATAGCACGAAGAATACAGAAATAATAGATACTTATGATTTCAGCAGCGGAAAATCTCTGCTGTCTCTCTGCACTGCCAAAAGAATTCCCATTTCTGAAGCCATGCTCCTGCGGGAAATCCAGCTGGGAGAAACCACCCGGGAGGC
>JAQXSU010000298.1 GCA_029219125.1 Bacillota bacterium | reverse complement strand
GGAGACTATAAACAATGACAGACAAAAAAGGATCAAAAGGAACCTATTACATCACCACGCCGATTTACTATCCGAGCAGCAATCTGCACATCGGCCACACCTACTGCACCGTCATGGCAGACGCCATGGCACGGTTCAAGCGGCTTTCAGGGTATGACGTGCGGTTTTTGACCGGTACCGACGAGCATGGACAGAAGATTCAGACCCTGGCGGACGCCAAGGGCGTGACACCGCAGGCCTATGTGGATGAAGTGGTGGACGGCATCAAAAAGCTGTGGGCAACTATGGAGATTTCCTATGATGATTTCATCCGGACCACCGAGCCGCGCCACGTGAAGCGGGTACAGCAGATCTTCATGAAGATGTACGAAAAAGGTGATATATATAAAGGAGAGTATGAAGGCCTTTACTGCACGCCGTGCGAATCCTTCTGGACGGAAAGCCAGCTGGTGAACGGCTGCTGTCCGGACTGCGGACGGCCGGTGCAGCCTGCCAAGGAAGAGGCTTACTTCTTCAAACTGAGCAAATATCAGGACAAGCTGCTGGAGTTGTTCGAAACCAACCCGGACTTCCTGCAGCCGGAATCCAGAAGAAATGAAATGATTTCCTTCGTGAAACAGGGACTGGATGATCTTTGCATTTCCCGTTCCACGTTCGACTGGGGCATTCCGGTTCCAATCGACGAGAAGCATGTCATCTATGTATGGCTGGATGCGCTGACCAACTATATCACTGCTCTGGGCTATCCGGATGAACCGGAACTGTATGACAAATACTGGCCGGCAAACGTGCATCTGGTGGGCAAGGAAATTGTCCGGTTCCATACGGTGATCTGGCCGGCTATGCTGATGAGTGCGGATATTCCGCTGCCGAAGCAGGTTCTGGGTCACGGCTGGCTGCTGCTGGGCGGCGAAAAGGTTTCCAAGTCCAAAGCCGCCAAGGGCAAGGATGTGGTGGACCCTGTGGTTCTCATCGAACGCTACGGTATCGACGCCTTGAAGTACTTCCTGCTGCGGGAATACACCTTCGGACAGGACGGCGTTTTCACCAATGAGGTGATGCTGAAGAGAATGAACTACGATCTGGCCAATGACCTGGGCAACCTGGTTTCCAGAACCGTGTCCATGATTGAGAAATACTGCGGCGGCTTCGTTCCGGAAAGCAAGACCGAGGACGATATCGACCGTGAACTGAAGTCCATCGCCACCGGCGCAGCTGCCAAGGTGGAAGCGCAGATGGATAAATTCGCCTTCAACATGGCTCTGGAAGAAATCTGGATCGTGGTAAGACGGGCGAACAAGTATATCGACGAAAAGACACCTTGGATCCTGGCCAAGGATCCGGAAAAGAAGGCGGAGCTGGATACCGTAATGCACAATCTGGCAGAAACTCTGCGGATTGTGTCTGTCCTGATCTATCCGTTCATGCACACCACTTCCAAGGAAATCCGCAAGCAGCTGGGTCTGTGGTACAGCGATGTGGTCTGGGAAGACGCCTTCGAGTTTGATATGATGTACGGCGAGCAGGTGAAGAAGGGCGATCCGATCTTCCCGCGTCTGGACATTGAAAAGGAACTGGAAGAGCTGTCTGCTCTGGGGGCAGCCAAGGATGCATCGGCCGGATCTGTGGCCGAGGCCGAGCCGGAAAGCATTCCGCTGGAGCTGAAGCCGGAGATCGTCTATGATGATTTCGACAAAATCGACCTGCGTGTCGGCACCATCCTCAGCGCCGAAAAGCACCCGAAGGCAGACAAGCTGCTGGTATTCCAGGTGAAGATGGGCACTGAACGCCGCCAGATTATCAGCGGCGTGGCAGAACACTTCAAACCGGAAGAAATGGTGGGGAAAAAGGTCATCGTGGTGGCCAACCTGAAGCCGAGACAGCTGCGGGGCATGGAATCCAAGGGCATGATCCTCTTTGCCGACAACGGCGAGCGACTGGAGATCGTCACTACCATCGCAGAAGACGGCAATCCGGTAACGTAGGAACGGCGTCGGGAACGGCATTGGGGCGATTTCTCTTTCCGCACACCGAAAAGGACGCCAAATGGCAATTTTTGGAGCGATTGGCGTCCCATAAGACCCCTGCAGAAGCGAATTTCAGGAAAAACTTCGCAAAATCCCTACACCCTGACACGTTTTCGTGTCGAAATAAGTCGAACGGCATGGATGCATTTTGAATGAAATACAATATATGTAAGGAAAACGCGCCTGAAAAGGGAAAATTGTCCGCAGAATGTATTTTGCGGGACGCCACAGGGGTGAAAAAAGGCAGTTTGGCGTCCCTTTTGCCGTGCAAACTAAAATAACCTACAGCAACCATCGGAGGGGCGAGAATTTTGCCCCTCCTTGTTGTCCATTGAGGGCATAATATAGAGGAGATATTGCGAGCGCGAAATCCGAAAGGAGAATGAACATGCTTTTTGATTCGCATACACATATTAACAATGAAACCTACACCGAGGAGGAGCGGCAGCAGCTGATCGCAGCCATCGAGGCATCCGACGTGACCTGCGTGATGGACATCGGTTTTGACCTGTCCAGCTCCCTGCAGGCGGTGAAGGACGCACAGCAAAATCCGTGGTGCTACGCCGCGGTGGGCGTCCATCCCCACGATGCCAAAACCATGGACGAAGAGATGCTGCAGATGATCGGCGCATTGACGAAGAAGGAAAAGGTGCAGGCCATCGGCGAGATCGGCCTGGACTTCCACTATAACCTGTCCGACGCCGACACACAGCGGTACTGGTTCCGCCGCCAGATCCAGCTGGCCAACCAGCTGCACCTGCCCATCGTGATCCACTCCCGGGAAGCCGACCAGGAAACCATGGACATCCTGAAGGAAGAAGGCGCATTCAGCGACCAGCGCTGCAGCTGGTTCCCGAAGCGGAAGGGCCCGGACGGCACGGAAGAAAAAGACGCCCGGGTGCTGCTCCACTGCTTCAGCGGCAGTCTGGAGCTGGGCCGCCAGTACGTGAAACTGGGGGCGACCCTGTCCATCGCCGGCCCCGTGACCTATAAAAACAACCGAAAAACCTCCGAAGTCGCATCCCAGATCCCCATCGAGTATCTGCTGGTGGAAACCGACGCGCCGTACCTGACGCCCGAACCGCACCGGGGCAAAAAGAACATGTCCCCTTACGTGGAATATACGGCCCGGCGGGTGGCCGTGCTGAAGGGCATGACCTACGAAGACGTGGCCCGGCAGACCATGGAAAACGCCAAAGTCTTTTTTAATATCCGGTAGCCCGATTATCGCAAGCAGCCCGGCATCCCGAACAGCCCGGTTTCTTTGCAAAATCTATGCGCCCGGCTCCGGCGGCTTTCGACAGCTTTTTTTCTCTCTCTGTGGTATTCTCTTCGGAAGGGATCATCGGAAGATGGCATCGGAAGAAAGCATCAGGAGGGGGAAGACATGGAAGTGAGCATCGGTTACGCATCACTGGCGGCGGAAGCAGAAGGCTGCGGCGATACCGCAGTATCCTGCAGCCTGCCCGGCGGCCGCCGGGCAGTGATCCTGTCAGACGGCATGGGCCGCGGCTCCGCCGCGGCAGCAGAAAGCCAGGCGGTGGTGCGGCTGCTCCGCCGCCTTCTGAAAGAGGGCATGCCCGTCAACCGGGCCATTGAGACCGTCAACCAGCATATGGAACAGGAAAAGAATGAGGTTTTTGCCACGCTGGATCTGGTGATACTGGATCTGGAGCGAGGAATGGCCGTGTTCTATAAACAGGCCG